>JAZUGG010000048.1:0-5065 GCA_045641105.1 Ruminococcus sp.
ATAATACGTACATCGAACCAGCCGAGACTCTGTGTGAACTTTCTGAGGTAGTTGATATCTGCGGCAGTTCTTACGAAACTTGCGGCAATGAAGTCAAATCCCATTTTTGCGCCGAATTCAAGGTCATCCATGTCACGTTCACTGAGGTAAGGCATGGAAAGCTTGACACCTGGGACATTTATGCCCTTGTTGTTAGAGAGTACACCGCCGTGGATAATACGGCAGATGATTTCGTTTGTAGTGACTTTTTCAGCAACAAGTTCGATAACACCGTCATTTATGAGGATTCGTGTGCCGATGCTGACATCACGGGGAAGCTTCTTGAAGCTGATGCTTCCGACTTTGTCAGTGCAGGGGATATCCTCTGTTGTAAGGGTATAGATTTCACCGTCGTGAATCTCGACAGGCTGGTCATCTACGAATTTGCCCAGTCTTATCTCAGGGCCTTTCGTATCAAGCAGAGTTGCTATCGGAAGGTCAAGTTCTTTTCTGAGCTTTTCTATCTGACGCAGGCGTTTTTCGTGTGTTTCATAGTCTCCGTGTGAAAAATTGAATCGGGCAACATTCATGCCTGCCTGCATAAGTTCACGCATTATGTTTTCGTCATCTGTTGCAGGGCCTATGGTGCAGACAATTTTGGTTTTTCTCATTATATGCAGCTCCTTGTTAATAATTTCTGCGGATATTCTGTGACTTTAGCGGACATACCCTGATCAGCGGAATAAATGCCGAAAGGTCGTCTGCCATGAAATTGCATGATATCTTATGAATAGCGTAGCATATCCATATGCAGATCAGCAACGTCTTCCTGGAGTTCAGCTATGCCTTTTTTAATACTTGTAAGACGTTCCTCATCATTACTTATTCGTTTTTCAATTAGTTCCATTCTGTTTGAGATCGATTCGATTTCGGACTGCATTTCCTCCATCATTCTTAGCATTTCTTTTTCAAATTCGTTCATACAAGCACCTCCTGAATGTGCATCATGTCGTGTTTTAAGGTGAAACTGCACGATCATATTAAACTGTCGGCTGTGTTTCTGCCTTAAAGTTTTCTGAGTTTTGCGTAATTTGCCATGATCTTCTTTGTACCTGCCTTTTCAAAAGCAACTTCAAGCATTGAATCGTTAGCCATTGGCTTCACTGAAACGATAGTGCCTTCGCCGAAAACGTTGTGTGCAACACGTTCGCCCTCGGTATATTTTACGGCTTCTTTCGGAACAACAGGCTTTGTCTTGTTTCTTGCAAGCTGCTGCTGGAGAGTAGCTGAATGAACTTCGGTAACTGAATTGTCCTCGGCTTCAAGCTTGCTTCTCATAGCAGCTGCGTTGTCATGCTTTTCAATGAATTCACTGCCTATTTCACGCATGAAACGTGATGTTACATTTCGCTGTGTCTGACCAAAAAGCATACGCTGGCTTGCATTTGTGAGATAGAGTTTTTTCTTTGCACGGGTGATAGCAACATAAGCGAGTCTTCTTTCTTCTTCAAGGTCGTCCTCACTGTCGAAAGCACGGGCGCTTGGGAAGATTCCGTCATCAAGGCCTGCAACGATAACATTTTCATATTCCAGTCCCTTTGCTGAGTGAACTGTCATAAGAGTTACCTTGTCATCTGTTTCGTTGTCACGGTCTGCTTCGGTATAAAGTGCGACTTCTTCAAGGAAACCTCCGAGCGTAGGTTCTTCCGTTTCACGGATATACTGAACTATCGAGCTTCTGAGTTCCTGAACGTTCTCGATCTTGGACTCACCGTTTTCGAGAGCCTTGAGTGATTCAAGATAGCCTGTCTTATCGAGAAGGTAGTCAAGAAATTCATCAAGCGGAAGCTCCTCGGATTTTGCTGTAAGGTCGGCAAAAGTCTCGTAGGCATTTTTGAGGGAAGTGACCTTCTTTGCAAGAGGGCCGTACTCCTCGCAGTTTTTCATGACATCAAAAGGAGAAACATTGAAGTCACGGCTTATGTCTTTGATAAGGGCGAGGGTTGATTCGCCTATTCCACGTTTTGGTTCGTTGATGATACGCTCAAAGCGGAGCATATCAAAGTGATTGTTTATGAAGGCAAGGTATGAAGTTACATCCTTGATCTCCTTACGGTCAAAGAATCTCATGCCGCCGTAAATGCGGTACGGAATACCGTTCTGCATGAGGGTTCTTTCAATAGAGTTGGACTGTGCATTCATGCGGTAAAGTACAGCGGTATCGGAATATGTACCTGTTTTAGCGTGGATATCGCTGATGGTCTTTGCAATGAAGTCAGCCTCGTCTGTTTCATCAACAGCCTTGTACCAGTATATTTTTTCGCCGCTGTCGCCAGATGTCCAGAGAGTCTTGCTCTTACGGCTCATATTATTGCTGATAATGGAATTTGCGGCGTTGAGGATAGTCTGTGTTGAACGGTAGTTCTGTTCAAGGCGGATAACCTTTGCACCCTCGAACTGATTTTCAAAGTTGAGGATATTCTCAATATTTGCACCACGGAATTTATATATGCTCTGGTCATCATCGCCTACGACACAGAGATTCTTGTGATTGCTTGAAAGCAGTGATACAAGCTTGAACTGTACATGGTTTGTGTCCTGATATTCATCGACCATGATATATTTATAAAGGTTTCTGTATTTTTCAAGGACATCATGGAATTTCTCGAAAAGCTCAACGGTAAGGGTGAGGATATCGTCGAAATCAAGGGCATTTGCAGCTTTCATTCTCTGCTGGTAAACATCATATATCTTGGCAATTACCTTGCGGCGGTAGTCCTGACCTGCGCTTCTTTTCATTTCGGCTGGGGAGATCATCTTGTCCTTTGCAGAACTTATCTCACCGAGAACTATTTTCGGAGCAAACTGTTTTTCAGAAATATCGATATCGGTCATGATAGTTTTTATCATGCGCTGACTGTCATCTGAATCATAGATAGTGAAGTCTGTGGCATAGCCGAGTGCGGTTATTTCACGGCGGAGAATTCTGACACAGGCAGAATGGAATGTTGAGGCGTTGACTTTGAGTGCCTCCTCGCCGAGCATATCATAAAGTCTCTGTTTCAGTTCGCCTGCGGCTTTGTTGGTGAAAGTGATAGCGAGAATGTTCCACGGATTAACAGGATTTGAAGCCACTGTATCACGAAGAAGTTCAAAATCATCAGCTTTTCCCTCGGCATAATCGTTGAGGAATTCGATGTCCTCATCATTGCCGTGACCTTTTTCATCAAGGTAGGCGTTGCCGAAGTTTATCATATTGGCAATACGATTTACAATAACTGTGGTCTTACCGCTTCCTGCACCTGCCAGCACAAGAACCGGACCGTTTACATTGAACACGGCTTCCTGCTGCATCTCGTTCATACGGCTGAAATATTTTTTTAACGCTGCTCTTTTTGCAGAAATGAAAGAAGTAGTACTCATATCAAAATCTCCATATTACATAATATTGCTGTCGCTGACATGGAATTCTGTCAGAAAGTCATGTCACAGGTATATCAGCGGGAAAAATGACGCTGATATGTCATCATATTCATTATATCATACTTTTTCCGTCTTGAAAAGGGGGTAGATAATGTTTTTTTATTTTTCTTTTCTTATATAAAAAGTGTAAAGAAAATAATTATTTTTCGGGTAATACCATACAAAAGGACAGCGGCTGATTTTGTGCATTATGACAATGAACTGCCATTCAGTAACGTTAAGGCGTATTGTACGGCAAAAGCATTTAAAAAAATATACAAGCGGCGAAGCCGCATATTGCGGGGTCAAGGGAGCAGCTCGCTCCCTTGCAGGGGGTGTACGAGGGGGACAGAGTCCCCCTAAGAAGCAGTAAACCGAGCGAACCGACAGGTGAGACACAGAGTCCCCCTAAGAAGCAGTAAACCGAGCGAAGCAACGGTTTACGGACTGTCCGCAGTCATATACCTCGGCTTGACCGACGAAAAAGCTTTAATCTATAAAAGTAAATGCTGTTGCCATGGTGAGACATCTCCGCACGCTTGACAAAAAATAGTATATACTATATAATAGTATGCAGTGCATAAAAAACAACCCCGTTCAGAGAAAGGTCAGATATATGAAAAAAAACAGTAAGTCACTCGTCAGAAGAATACTCATTTTCTCACTCATCATGGGTGCGGCAATGTTCCTGATAATGTTCCTCGGAGCAGTCCAGAAGGCTAACAACAGCTATATCATGGTAGATCCTGACACTATCGAGCTTGTTCAGCTTGATGAGCCAAAAGAGGGCGATCCCATAGCCATTGTGGATACAACTCTCGGAGAATTCCGCTTTGTCCTCTATCCGCAGTACAGCCCGAATGCCGTGAAGAACTTTACCGAACTCGCAGAAAGCGGCTACTATGACGGTACTTATGTATTCAATTCGGACAGCGGCGCATTTTCTGCCGCAGGTGCTCCCAACAAGGACGGCTCATGCAATGATACATCGCATGAACTTGTTGAGCGTGAACTCAACCAGAATCTCTGGCCGTTCAAGGGTGCTATATGTGCCCTGAATACGACTATTGACCGTGGTCTGAAGGAGCGTATTCTCGGCGGCGGCACATACTATAACGGAAGCCGTTTTGCGATTCTCAATACCATAGAATTTGATGACGAGAATCAGGAGACTATGCGTGAGCTTTCCGACAGTCAGGAGCTTGCGGAGGCATTCATCAAGAACGGCGGAATCCCGAATTTCTCACAGCAGATGACTGTTATCGGTCAGACATACAGCGGCATTGAGGTAGTTGAGAAGCTTTCACAGCTTGAAGTTGATGCAAATGATATGTATAAGACACCGAAAGAGGATATCATGATAAATTCCGTGAAAATAGACAAATACAGTGCCGAAAGCAAAGACGAAAATAAAAAATAAAAACAGCGCAGACCTGTGGAAAATTACCCGTTCTCAAACAGTGAATAAACAATAATTTCACGGCTTTTAAGTAACCGTATGTTCCAGTTTCACAAAAATTTGCGGAAACTATTTACAAATCAGTGATTTTGGTGTATAATAGGTTAGTATGTTGTGTGAACGTGGAAAAAATCCACGGCACATTTGTATTTATGATAAAAAAGC
>JAZUGG010000049.1:0-3507 GCA_045641105.1 Ruminococcus sp.
GAATTGCCCAAAACTTCAAAACACGATAAAAGAAATCATGGAATCGGAATGCACAACGTTATTGATACAGTAAATAGCAGAAATGGTGCTATTGAATTTTACGAACAGGACGGATGGTTTATAGCTGATGTTCTGTTGCCGATATAAACTAAACAAGGCTCTTACTACACTTGAATGTGTAATAAGAGCCTTGTTTTTATCGAATTTAACTCTGCATAACGCTTTTTGTTGCTATAGTAATAACTTACTTTTCCGATGATGACTTCAGACATTCAGCTTCACGATCACCAGAAGAATGCTATCGCTCACGCTATGTTCGGCGGTAATACGCTGTTCGCTCACTGCGTTGGAGCGGGCAAGAGTGCGACACGTTCGTAACTGAAAAGGTTGCGCACAAGGTCGTATGAAAATTTAATATTTGAATACGGTTCTTGGAGAACTGATATTCCGACAGGTGGAATGACGGAGTAACGCCCCGAAACGCCTGCCTTAGTACTGCGATATGCGTTGGTTTTTGCAGTAAAAATCATGGTATAAAGCTCGCAGAAGCCGGCAGAAATCTGTCCAAACAGGTCAAGCTGTGGAAACCGCTCCAGCGGTGGAGTGTGCAGATGATATGACGGAGGTCTATAAAATACCTATGGTCAGAATGTCAATGTTGACTGACGAAAACCCGAATGTACGAGTCTAAAAGGCGCTGCGGCAGAAATGCCGTATCCCGAGTACGGGAGTGTATGAGGACGAGTAAGAATTTTTACTATGAAAGTCCTTGCAATGTTAAAGGCATTGGATATGCACAGGCTCAGAGGGACACCTAAGGGTATATGCACAGATAGGAATATCGGAACGTGGAAAGGTCGGAGCATGGAGCTTACTGCTGCTGTGAAGTGCTGAACAGGAAATCAGAATACCTGTATAACTGTTCTTTATCCGACTGAGAGTAGTGCCACAGTACCGTTGAAGCCGCTGCGAAAAAGAAGCGGTGGAGGGATAGGCACAAGTCAACAATCATATATAAATTTCAAATTACACAAATTCAAAGGTTCGAGTATGACTAAGAAAAGCGAAATCCAATCTGAAAATCGGAAAGGATAAAGCTGACTTTGGCAGACAAGAAGAAAATTCCCAAAAAGCAAAAACTCCGTAATGCTGAATACTATGATATGCAGTCTGTATTTGACAAGCTCTATGCAGACAGCAAAGAGGGTGTGAAATTTACTAATTTGGTGGAAATCATTAAAAGTCCCGAAAATATCAAACTTGCATATAGAAATATGCGTAAGAATAAAGGTAGTAAAACGGCTGGAACGGACAAAAAGACGATAAGCGATTTGAATAAATGGAAGGAGGAAAGTTTAATTGCCCACGTTCAGCGGAAATTAAACTGGTATATTCCGCAGAATGTTCGCAGAGTGGAGATACCAAAGGACAACGGTAAAACTCGTCCACTGGGAATACCCACAATAATGGATAGGCTGATACAGCAATGTGTTTTACAGGTTTTAGAGCCGATATGTGAAGCAAAATTCTTTGAGCGAAGCAACGGATTCAGACCGAACAGAAGTGCAGAAAACGCTATTGCACAGGCAGAGCGTATGATGCAGAACATGAATCTGCATTATGTGGTTGATGTTGATATAAAGTCATTCTTTGATAATGTAAGTCACGGCAAGCTGTTAAAGCAGATGTGGACTATGGGCATACAGGACAAAAAACTCTTATGTATCATCTCGGCAATGCTGAAAGCAGAAGTCGCAGGGATAGGGTTCTCCGAAAAAGGTACGCCACAGGGCGGTATAATTTCGCCGCTGTTATCCAATATTGTTCTGAACGAACTTGATTGGTGGGTGGCAAGTCAATGGGAGAATATTCCGACAAGAGAAAACTACATAAGACGCATTTATGCAAACGAAACCCCTGATAAAACAAAGCAAGTATACCACTTACGCAAAACTGCTTTGAAAGAGTGTTACATTGTGCGTTATGCGGACGACTTTAAGATATTTTGCAGAAAAAGGTCGGATGCAGTAAAAATATTTGAAGCAACAAAACTATGGCTGAAAGACAGATTAGGACTGGAAATCAGCCCCGAAAAGTCAAAGATAGTCAACCTGAAACGTCATTGTTCCGAATTTCTCGGTTTTAAGCTGAAAGTGAGGAAGAAGGGCAAGAACAAACAGGGACAGCCGAAATATGTTGTGGAAGCGCACGTCAAAGAAAAGAAACTTGCGAAAATCAAAACTTATTCTAAAGAAATAATCGGAAAAATACGACAGACCTATAATGCAGGAATGGAGTACAAGCTGATTCAGATGTATAACTCATATTTAATAGGTGTTCATAATTACTATTGCATAGCAACACACGTTAATTTGGATTTTCAGGAAATCGCTTATGATGTCAAAAAGAGCCTTTATAACAGGCTGAAACACAGGATAACCAAAAAGGGTACTATCACTAATGGCTATATCCGAAAACAGTACGGAACAAGCCGTGAGGTGAGATTTGTTGGCGGTCACGCTATCGTGCCGATTGCATACGTTCAGCATCGTGTTCCCATGGACAAGAAACGTAGTATCAACAAGTATACACCGCAGGGACGAACAGAAATTCATAAAAATCTGGAATGTGTGAACACAGATGTTCTGCATTATCTGATGAATAATCCCTGTGGAGTGGAAAGTGTTGAGTACAACGATAACAGAATTGCTTTGTACGTTGCACAAAAAGGCAGATGTGCCGTCACGAAAACTGAATTGTCTGTAAACGAAATAGACTGTCACCATAAAATCCCACGAGAAATGGGTGGAGGTGATGAATACAGCAATTTGATAATCGTTTCGGACAAGGTTCATATACTGATACACTCAAGCAATGAAAGAACCCTTAAAAAGTACTTTTACTTGGTAAATCCTGATAGAAAGCAATTATCAAAAATCAACAAACTGAGAGAAATGGCAGGAATGCCGCAAATCTCGATAAATGGTGAATTGCTGACAGTCTGATTGTGTAAATTAGAATGAAAATGATTGTTGATGGAACGCCGTATGAGAGGAAACTCTCATGTACGGTGTGGGGCGGGGGAAAACTTGGAGATTGCATCAAAGAGTTACCTATCGTTAAAAATGTCTACCCTGCGAATTTTTCGCAGGGGTGGCATACATCGTATGAAATGATTGCAACATCAATGGAAAGCAAGCGATTGGGACTTTGTACGAAGTCACTTTTTGCTGTGCCGAATCATCTAACCGAACAGATCGGTGACGATTTTCAGAAACTTTATCCTGCCGCCAATATTCTTGTTGCTACGAAAAAAGACTTCAAAAAGGAAAACAGACAGCAGCTCTTTGCAAAAATCGCAACGGGCAACTATGATGCAGTCATTATCGGACATTCTCAGCTTGGTATGATTCCTGTTTCAAAGGAAAGACAGGAAATGACCATTCAGGCACAGATTGATGATATTCTGCGCGGTATTGAAGAACTGAAAAAGAGTGAAGGCTCAAG
>JAZUGG010000050.1:0-6351 GCA_045641105.1 Ruminococcus sp.
TGCGCTTGCTTTACTACTTTGTCAGGGGGACGCTGTCCCCCTCATTCACCCCCTGCAAGGGAGATAACATCCCCCTTGACCCCGGAAATGCCGCCTTCGGCGGTTTTTATTATTTAAAAAAAGTAAATGCTGTTGCCGTGCTCTAAAAATCCATTCTGAAAAAGGGTTTGCCCTGATAAAGAGTAAAAACTTCTATATCAGTACCGTTGTTATATCAAATTTATTATTTTTATGTTTTAATTAGCTATAATCAGTTGACATCCACATATTTATATGTTATAATACATAAATATTGTACAGTATGGAGGAAACGGGAATGGCTACATATGATAAAAAAGCAATCAACAAAATAGTACTGGAAATGATGCACGATAAATACAAAGAAAGCACCATGAAAAACGAAAGCATTTATTTTGACGAATATGACCTTTCAGTCGGCGTAAATGTTGTCAGTCTCAGTGACGAAAAAGACAGATGCATGGCTGAAATGGTATTCACAGCCGTACACCCTTTCTTTGATGAAGAACTTGTTGAAATCTGCGCCGGTTTTGGAAAAGATGTAAAATCATCTCTTATTATGGGCATAGAGAGTTTCTGTTCCGGCGTTCTGCAATTCATTTTCGGAGCATTGAAATGCACCAGTGAGGAAACCATGACTGCTGATATTGCCGGAGAAAAACATATCTTCAGAGTTCCGTGCGTAAGAGGCACATTCAATATCGGTGAAAAATTCATGGGTGAAGATCATGATATACTTGAACTGATTTATGATGATATTCCTCAATATATAGGCAAAAAGAAGGCTTACTGGATAAAGCTTTTTGCAGGCTGGTCAGGAGATCAGCTGTCATGTGAGGTCAGAATAAACGGTGCGTTCATGTCCGAACTTACTAAGAAACTCCGTGAAAAAGTGAAAAAACCACAGGATCTCGGCAGTTATGTTTCGGAAAAACAGTTCATTCTTCTCATACAAAATGACGAAACCTATGTCCCGTGCTCATATACCAAAAGCGATGTAAAAAAACTTACTTATGACGCAATTGAGCGCATCAAAACTATTGATAGTCAGGAAAAATGCAACAATGTTCTCAGCAGTATAATTAATGACTGCCCCGATGCATCCCTCGGCCGTGAAATCGTTATGTTCGTGCCTGAGATCTTTTGCAGTGCTGTTCTCGGCCTGCGTGACGGTGACGGAATCATTGCAGTAAATGTCGATGACAACAGCAAGATCGAAATGAAGAAAACCCAATCCCGTGGCTTTGGCTATATAGACAGTGCTGTTTACAGCTATATCCGTGAAAAAAAGCCGCCAAAGGACGAGGCTATGCAGATCATGTCGGTTAGTTCACGCTTCAATGGCGTGCGTCAGGCTGTAAACAACGGCGCAAAACTTGAGGATCTTGTATTCTCCGATATTATTTATCTTGTCAACAACGAATATAAGATATGGTGATTTCTAAGGGCTGTCGGAAACGTCAGCCCATTGATCTGTTTTTTTATTTTAGTTAAAATAATAAAATTATTCCCGTTGCTTGCAAAACAATTTGATTTGTGATATAATATTATGGTGGTTTAAATATTTATGTCTCAATAGCTCAGTTGGATAGAGCGGCCGCCTCCTAAGCGGCAGGCCGGAGGTTCAAATCCTCTTTGAGACGCTTTCTGTCTCCGATTTTTGTCGGAGACTTTTTTATTAGCTGAAAAACTCCGCAATTTTTGGCAAGCTGTAATAATATCTTAATTGACATATCTCTGCAAAAGTGATACAATGATAATAATATAATTCTGATAGGCGTTTTTCAGATTTTTCAGGAGGCATTTTACGTGAAAATTAATAAAATTATATCTTTTACCGCAGCAATTGCCGCTTTACTCTCGGCTTTCGGATGCTCGCAAAATAAATCTTCCCAAAGTTCAGACGAAATAGTCGTCAATACAGGCATTGATCCTCACAGCATAGTATTTGAATGGCAGACTTCCTATGAGAACAAGCTTAATGAATTCAAGTCTTCTTCTGCCTACAACAGCAAAAATTCCAGATTTGACATTTATGACATAAACTCTGACGGCACACCTGAACTTATCATTTCGCCGAATACTGAGCTTTCATCTTTGTGTGAAGTATATACCTACAATGACGGTCTTGAAAAAATGGCTGACATAGGTGCAAACGGCACTTTCAGATATCTCCCGTCTCTTAGCTGTATCGGCTATGAATACAGCGGCGCAGGCTTCATCTATGGTGAATACCATTCGGCTGTCAAAGATCAGTCCGAACCTGTAATCACATTCTACAACAATCTCAGTTCTGCCGCAGGCGGCGCTGTTATCAAATATGAGATCAACAGTACTGAAGTTACACTTGCCGAATATGAAAATACAGTCCGCACATATTCCGACTCTCCATCTGTTTCACTCGGAAGGAAATACACTTTTGGCGAAAAATCAATGGATTATGCTGTTCACTGCTCGCAAAGCTGGGGGGCAGTTCTTTCCGATGTCCAGAAAGATGCATACAAAAAAATTCTTGCAGATATAATTGCAGCCTCACCTGAAAATGATGCCGCTTTTGAGCTTGTTGATCTCGACGGCAGCAATGTTCCTGAACTTATTGTATCAACCGGCTTTACAGAAGACTGCGACTGTCGTGTTTACTTCCTGAATGATGCCGCTGTTTCAGCACTCGACTCAGGCTGCGGTCAGTCCGGATGCTTCAGTTTAGATGTTGAAAACAATGTATTTTTCTCTGACGGCGGCAAAGAGATACAGTGCTATAGTCTTAATGAAACCAGTCTTGACAAATTCCAGCCGTCCGAAAATACTATTATATGCGGCAGAAGTTTCCTTCTCACAAATGATTCCGTAAACTTCGCCTTCCACTAAAAAAGAACCGATATGGCTAAATCACGTTTTATCTACACCTGCAACCAGTGCGGCTATGAAAGCTCAAAATGGAACGGAAAATGCCCGTCATGCGGCGCATGGAACAGCTTTGAGGAGGATATTGCTGATAACTCACCGTCGTCCTCACGCTCGGCTTCTTCCGCTGCGGCAGCCGATCTGTCAGAACATATATATGAACTTGCTGATATCGGCGTTGACAGCGATGTACGCTACGATACGGGACTTGCCGAACTCAACCGTGTTCTCGGCGGCGGTCTTGTAAAAGGTTCTCTCGTTCTTCTCGGCGGCGAACCGGGTATCGGCAAAAGTACAATGCTTCTTCAGATTTGTCAGTTTCTTGGCGAGGAGCACTCCATTCTCTACGTTTCGGGCGAGGAATCCGCACGCCAGATAAAACTCCGTGCCCAGCGTCTCGGCGTTGACAGCGAAAATCTGTATATTCTCACATCTACAGATGCGGAATCCGTTTCGGAAACAATAGCTTCATCAGCGCCTGATATTGCTATTATCGACTCTATCCAGACAATGAGCATTGGCAGGATATCCTCAAGCCCGGGAAGTCTCACACAGGTCAGGGAATGTACGAACCTTTTCATGCATACCGCAAAGAATCAGGAGATACCGATTATTATCGTAGGACACGTAAACAAGGACGGCGCTATTGCAGGCCCGAAGGTCATGGAGCATATCGTTGATGCAGTGCTGTGCTTTGAGGGTGAGCGTCATCAGAGCTACAGGCTTCTCCGTGCCGTCAAGAACCGTTTCGGCTCAACTAATGAGATCGGCGTTTTTGAGATGATAGACAAAGGACTGCGTGAAGTCTCAAATCCGTCGCAAATGCTCCTTGCAGGCAGACCTCACGGCGTTTCAGGCTGCTGTGTTGCCTGTATCATGGAGGGAAGCCGTCCTATACTCGCTGAAGTTCAGGCCCTTGCCGCAAAAACAAGCTATTCCGCTCCACGGCGTATGTCTACAGGTTTCGACTTCAACCGCCTCAGTATTATAATCGCCGTTCTTGAAAAAAGGCTCGGCATTTTTATGGGTTCTCTTGATGTTTACCTGAATATTGTCGGAGGATTCAAGCTTGATGAACCTGCAGGAGATCTTCCTGTTGCCATGGCGCTTTACTCAGGTATTATGGATAAACAGATAGACGAAGGTCTTATTGCTTTCGGTGAGATAGGTCTCGGCGGCGAGATCCGCTCTGTGCCGCATCTTACTCAGCGTATCCGTGAGGCTGAACGTATGGGATTCAAGACCTGCGTTATCCCAAAACAATCAATGTCATCTCTTGACACAAGTGAGTACAATATCGAAATTATACCCGCAAGCAGTCTGAAACAGGCTTTTGCGGTCATCAAATAGGAGGTCATTATGAAAAAGATCATTTCTCTTATTGCCGCCTGCACATTAATTATCTTACCGCTTACATCTTGCAAAAAAGAGGAAGTAAGCAGTGAAAGTTCAGATTATGTTGAAGGCTATACCTATAATCAGGAGGAATTCAATACCGAAAATGGTCAGCTGAGCAACGATCAGCAGATCATAGATGAACTGACCGATGTTTTCAACGCATACTTCCGTGGCACAAATAACAAAAATGCAAAAGTTGAACTTACAGCCTACACTCCAAAGGCTTATGTCCAGAAACTCAAGGACGAAAACAAATACCAGAATTTTCTTCTCAGTATCGATGCTACCATAAATCAGGAGCACGCTCAGTGGGAAGAATACGGCGAAGGCCCTATGCTTCGTCTGAATGAAATATCAAAAACTTTTACTCTCAATGACGCATTCATTCCAAAAGCTGAACAGTATTTCAAAAGCAGTTTCAGCGAGTTTGAATATGATATTGAAGTCGAACAGGTCTGTGAAGTATATTTCCGCTACACTCTTTCAGGCTCAAAAGGCTCTGATACAAGCGATTCCACAGTTTGCGCCGCTAAAATAAAGGACGACGGCTGGAAACTTATTTTCACAAGTTCATCTGAACTTGCCAACAGCTGATATACAGCAATGCCGCACATTTTCTGTGCGGCATTTTCTATAGAGCATCTCTGCCATTTCAATTTTCAGAATCAGAATACCAGTGCTCCACAGACAGCTGAAACAATTATAAAGACAAAAGGCGAAAGGCTTTTCTTTGTCAGCGGCTTAAACCCAAACATTAACGCAGATAAAACGATAGTTAGAACAAGTGCTCTAATATCAAATAAATCTGATTGATTCAATCCGATATTTGACAATATCATATATATTCCGGTCGCCGCTATTATTCCGATGACACTGGCTGTCAGCCCACGCATAACAGCCTGCGCATATTTATTTTTCAACGCATTTTTCAATGCAATCGTCAGCAGAATGATTACTATGAAAGACGGAAGTACAACAGCAAAAGTCGCTATCAAAGCACCTGATATCCCCGCCTGACTGCTGCCTGTAAATGTAGCAAGATTTATCATTATCGGCCCGGGAGTGCTTTCGCTGACTGCTACCATATAGGCAATTTCGTCATCAGTCATCCAGCCGTATTTCATTACCACTTCACGTATCAGAGGTATAGCGCCGTATGCACCTCCGAATGAAAAGCATCCGACTTTCAGAAATCCAAGAAACAAATCAAGATATATCATTTATTTGCCTCCTTTATTTTACCTGATACGGTAAAAATAATAAGACTTATTATCCCTGCCGCAAGCATAAGCACAGCAGATGAAAAATTCACAGAAAAAATATTTATCATCAGCATCAGGATGCTTGAAACGCTCATAATTACAAGAGGAAGCAGCTTTTTCTCCATTTTCTTTATCATGTTAATACCAACGCTTAAAATAAGTATTCCTACTGCAATTTTTATTCCCTTGAACGCTTTGGCAACTATTTCATTTTCAAGAAAACTGTTCAGGAATAATGATATAATAAAAATGATAACAAACGAAGGCAGAATCATTCCGATAGTTGCCGATACGGCACCCTTCATTCCGGCTTGTTTATAGCCCACAAATGTTGAACAGTTAACTGCAACAGGCCCTGGCGTTGATTCGGCAATAATCGTTATATTCATCATATCTTCATGCGTTATCCATTTTTTCTTTTTTACGCAAATATCCTCTATAAAGGATATCATCGCATATCCGCCGCCGAATGTGAATAATCCGATTTTGGCAAAAGTGAAAAATAATTCTGTCAGTAGATGCATACTTTACTTCCTTTTCAATGAATTATGGCAATTTTTCTTCTGTAACTGCCGTTTTTTTTATTATATCACATAAATATGTTTATTTCAATAGGGCATCTCTCCCCCCCATGGCAACAGCATTTACTTTTATAGATTAAAGCTTTTTCGTCGGTCAAGCCGAGGTATATGACTGCGGACAGTCCGTAAACCGTTGCTTCGCTCGGTTTACTGCTTCTTAGGGGGACTCTGTCCCCCTCGTACACCCC
>JAZUGG010000051.1:0-4248 GCA_045641105.1 Ruminococcus sp.
GCAAAGGGACAACCTGTAGGAGGGGGAGAACGATAAAACCGCAGTAAAAGTCGGCATTTCTCCCCCTCCTTTCGGTTTTCCCTCTGCACTCTCTTTCCCCGTGACCTCCCTCTTTTTGCCGACTTTTGCTTTTAATTCAGAACCAGCCGAGGGAGCACGGGGCGTGCTCCCCTACATTTTCGGTCATATCCACAAATATTACGCTGATAGTTTGTAATATACGATAATAAAAAGTTACAGTTCCCACATTGTATGAGAGCAAACACGTAGTGTTTTGCGGAGCACGGTCAAAATCTGACAAAGGGTAAGAGAAAAAGGGTTGAGGGAAGGGAGAGTCCAGAGAGGGGAACCGTTTGGGAAAAAGGGAGAGGGAAATGTCAGATTTTGTACCAGTTTTGCGTTGCCCTCTCCCTTTGTCCCAAGAGGTGCCCCTCTTTGGTGAACAACTGACGTTGACGTAAAGAATACAAATAGAAAAGTAAATTGTCCCTTTGCATAGGCGGCTACGTAAAGAGTTGAATTTTCAAATAATCAACATAGAACGAAAAATCCCTCTTTGGTGAACAACTGACGTTCCCGAAAAGAGCAACAATAGAAGAATAAACCGTCCCTTTGCATATCCACCAACGCAAAAAGAGACAGCCGAAACTGTCCCTTTGAAAAATATTCTTGAAAAACCGTGTGAAAAATGATATAATAGATATGTACGTTATTTGATGTCAGAACGATATTTCGCACGGGTTCTGGAAATGCTCTCCTCACTGCGCTTTATCAGATTGAGGAGCGATGACGAATACTGAGCATAGTCCTTTTGCAGAGTTGCCGTTGTAACATAGAGCGTATCAAAATTGTCAACACAGTCATTGCCGTCAAGTGCGATACCGCTTGATGCCGCCTTGATATTGGCTTCACTCATGGAAACCATTGCATTTGCACTGTCGTTTGCGATGACCTTCGGTATGCGGAAAAGCTTCTGGTCGTTGTGCGGATTTGCGTTGTAGACGATACGGAAAAGCTTATAGACCGACAGCATGAGATATGACGAAACTTCCTTGATGAGGGTGATGCTGTTTGCCTTCTGCGCAAGGCTGAAAAGCAGACTGATAGAGTTGTTGATGATACGGCGGTTGAAGTTGATTATCTCAGGTGAAGGCATTTTGAGATTGTTGTTGCCGTCGTCGTCAGGGATATCCTCGATAGTGATAGTCTTGCCCTCCGGTTCAGGCGTTCTGCCGAGAAGATAGTCGCAGGAAACGTTATAGTAATCAGCTACCTTAACAAGAAAATTAAGTCCGCATTCTCTGATTCCCTTTTCGTAGTGCGATAAAAGTGCCTGTGATATGCCTAAGTCTGTTGCTGCCTGTTTCTGACTGATATGACGTTCTTTCCTCTGTAATGTGATAATTCTTGCAAAATCAGAATTCATAACTATTTCCTCCTATTTTTTATATATGATAACTCATATGATGAGTTCGATATCTACATATTATTATAATACAAAGTGTATAATTTGTAAAGATGATGAAATATGAAATATTTGTAAAATTTCAGTGCTGTTTTCGGCACATTCACCAAGCAGTACAAAAAATCACATAGTTTTTGTGTATATTTCCCAGAAAGGAGCTAACAATTTTGAAGGGTTACAGAATAAGCGTACTCCGCCACGGCATGACGGAGGCAAATGACAAGGGAATTTATATAGGTCATACGGATATGCCGCTCTCACAGAAGGGCGCAAGCGAACTTGCCGCAAAAATGGACGAATTTGACTATCCGACGGTTCACAGGGTATATTCCTCGCCGCTCAGGAGATGCACCGAGACTTCCGAGATACTCTTTCCGTGTACCGAAATAGTCACCGTTGATGACCTTATCGAGCTTGATTTAGGCGAATTTGAGAACAAGAGCGTCGATGAACTGATAAACCGTGACGACTATAAGGCATGGCTCAGAGGCTCAAAGGATGCCCGTCCGCCGCAGGGCGAAAGCCTTGAAGAAATGACCGCAAGGACATACAAAGCGCTTCATACCGTCATTATGAGCATGATGGAGGACGGTCTCACGCACTGCGCAATGATAACTCACGGCGGAATTATCGCCAATATGCTAAGTTGTTTCGGACTGCCGAAATATGATCCCCAGACGCTGAATGCGAAATTCGGCGAGGGCTTTGATATTATCGTGACTGCCCAGATGTGGCTAAATTCTCAGGCATTCGAGATTCTCGGCTACTGCCCGTATGACAAGATACCCGATGAAAATGAATATGATTCGTGATATTTGGCAATAAACGGCAATAATACATAAACCGTAGGGTATGCCGCCTCGGCATACCACCCGACACCCCGCAATATTATGCGGCTTTGCCGTTTTTTTATTTTAAATGCTGTCCTACAGATGCATATTTGTATGCATAATCCCCCGATTTTCAGCCATAATATCCTCACAGGAGGAGTGCGCTATGAAAATCAGAGAAATAATCCGCTATACAAAAAAACTGCTCAGAGGGCGCAGGGTACGCACCTGTCTGATATGCTTTCTGCCGCTGTGTTCGGAGCTTTTCTTTCGCTCGGCAGAGGCGGCTGTCTACTGTCTGCTCCTGTATTTCGGGGAAATTCCGCCCCTGTCGCTTTTCGGCACGGACAGCCCGATACAGCCTGCCGCATCGCTCATATTCACGCTCCTGCGCTGGATAGTGACCGCACCTCTCGGCTATGCCGCCGCTTTCAGGCTCTCGGAGATATGCTCGGAATCCCCGAAAATCACACGCTTTTCCGAAATTCTCATAAGCCGAACCGCATTCCGCAGAAGTCTCGGCGCTCTGCTCTGGACGAAACTGTTCAGCCTTGTCGCCCTTGTGCCTGCCGTATTCTTCGGTATATCGGCATATTCCATGTTTCACGGCACTCTCGGCACAAACGGCATCTTCAACGCTGTCAGCCTGATAGTCATGACCATTGTCAGCATTTGCGCATGGCTCTCGCTGAAAATAAGCTTCACGGCAGTCCCCTTTCTCATGGTCAGAACTCCGCAGAAAAGCGCCCTGAAAGCCGTTCTGCACTCCATAAAATTCATGAGCGGCAGAAAGCGCATCATCTTCCGCCTTGTCACGGTCTATATCCTGCCTGCGGTGAGTGTGGTGGGACTGCCTTTCGCCGTGACACGCTTCATGACCGCTTTTACGCTGTGTACCGACATTTTCAACAGAGAGGATGAATATAATAAAAGAATTAACACTAAAAGCCGAACTCGAAAATCCCGTCACGCTCCAGAACTTTCTCACCGAAAAAAACGGCGTTTCAAGGCGGCTTCTCACTAAACTCAAACGCACCGACGGCGGCATCACCCGAAACGGCGTTCTTATCCGCAGTATCGATATGGTTGAAAACGGCGATGTCATTGTCCTGCGCTTCGAGGACGACAGCTTTCTTGAACCGAATAATTCGCTGAATGTCCCCATAGCCTACGAAAGCGACAGCGTTGTTGTGTTCAATAAGCCGTCGGGAATGCCCATGCATCCGTCGATAAAGCATCAGGGCGACACTCTCGGCAACAAGTTTGCGGCGCTTTATCCTGACCTGACCTTCCGTGCCGTCAACAGGCTTGACCGTGATACATCGGGGCTTTGCGTCATTGCGAAAAATGCCTTTGCCGCTAAGATTTTGCAGGGACAGTGCGAAAAGGTCTACTATGCCGCTGTATCGGGCGTTATCCCTGAATCCGGCACTATCGATGCGCCTATCGCCCGTGAGCGTGAATCGATAATCCTGCGCTGTGTGCGTGATGACGGGCAGTATGCCGTGACGCACTATACACGCATTGACACTGACGGAGAGCGTTCCCTTGCGGAAATTCACCTTGAAACGGGCAGAACGCATCAGATACGTGTGCATTTTGCGCATATCGGACATCCGCTTGAGGGTGATGATATGTATGGCGGTACGCTTGAAAATATCGCAAGACAGGCTTTGCACTGCGGAAAAATGAGCTTTGCAGAGCCGCTGACAGGTGAAATAGTCCATGTGAATGCTGAACTGCCTGATGATATCAAAGCGTGCATACATAAAAAATAAAAAAACACCGAAGGCGCATACTGCGGGGGTTCGGGTCACGGCAACAGCATTTAAAAAAATATACAAGCGGCGAAGCCGCATATTGCGGGGTCAAGGGAGCAGCTCGCTCCCTTGCAGGGGGTGTACGAGGGGGACAGAGTCCCCCTAAGAAGCAGTAAACCGAGCGAAGCAACGG
>JAZUGG010000052.1:0-20555 GCA_045641105.1 Ruminococcus sp.
AGAACAACGGCTACAATAACAATCAGTATCAGAACAATCAGCCGAATCAGAATTATAACAATAACCAGAACAACGGTTACAATAACAATCAGTACCAGAACAGCAATCAGCCGAATCAGAATTATAACAATAACCAGAACAACGGTTACAATAACAATCAGTATCAGAACAATCAGCCGAATCAGAATTATAACAATAACCAGAATAACGGTTACAATAACAATCAGTACCAGAACAATCAGCCGAATCAGAATTATAACAATAACCGGAATAACGGCTATAATAATAACCAGTATCAGAACAATAATCAGCCGAATCAGAATTATAACAACAGCAACAATCAGCCTGTCAACAGAAGCGGCGGCTTTATTCAGTCAAATCCTCAGCCTAACCGCATCGTTACCAATACATCCCAGCAGAATGCCGCTCCACGCAGTTCTGCTCCTATGACTCAGCTCAGACCACCAAAGCGCAAACGTCCCGGAGTTGCAAATCCAGGTGCCCCACTCCTGCGTGGTCAGAAAATTGCAATATCTTCCAATAAGGTCAAGATCGGTCTTGGCTGGGATATCGATGACTCACGCTGTGAACTCGACGCATCTGCATTTATGCTCGGTGCAAATAATAAGATAGTAGGCGACGAATGGTTCATCTTCTACGGTCAGGACACAAGCCCCGACAACAGCGTAAAATATAAAGTTTTCGACATTGGCATGGAATGTGAGGATGATGCCGAGGTAACTATTGACCTTTCGGCAGTAAGTCCGAATGTCGAGAAAATAGCCTTTGCTATCACAATTTATGAGGCATCACAAAACAGACTCAATTTCGGTATGGTAAAAAATGTATATGCAAGAATAATCGACAGCAATACCAACAAGGAAACAGCTAAATTCCAGCTTACAGAGTGCTATGACAACGTTACGGCTCTTGTTGTCGGCGAACTTTACCGCTATAAAGGAACATGGAAATTCAATGCGGTCGGTTCTGGCGTTGCAAGAGACCTCGCAGAATTCTGCGGTATGTACGGCGTTGTGCTCACAGGCTGACAGAAAGGAAGATTATTTTGATCAAATTTGAAACATTGAATGAGCTTTGCCTTATGGTCACCTGCCAGGGCGGCGGAGATTTCATATATACAAAAGCCGGCGCATTCATCGGCGGCGAATGCTACGGTCACAAAAACTTCAAGTTCACTAAGGTAATGCTTGGCCCTGAAGAAAGTGCAGGACGTGCATTCCTCGGACAAATGGCAAGACGTTTCACAGGTGAGAATCTCCCGCTCATGAAAGTCGATTTTGACGGTGACAGCGTTACATACTATGCAAATAACCAACAGCACGTTGTCGTCTATAAGCTTCAGCAAGGCGAAACTATCTCGGTCGAAAGCGAAAATATCCTCGCATTTACAAGAGACTGCAAATACAGTGTAAGATTTCTTGCACAGGGCGTTATTTCCCAGAAGGGACTTGCTACCTCAACGCTCACAGGCAACGGCCCGAATGCTTTCGCTGCACTCCTCGTTGACGGCAACCCTCTTGTACTCAGCAATATCCAGAACGGTTCGACAATTGAAGCCGATCCTGATACTGTTGTATGCTGGATAGGCTCTGATCCCGAATTCAGAACGGATATCTCATGGCGAAACTTCATCGGACAGAGTTCAGGCGAATCCTATATGTTTGAATGGGACAGCCATAACACCGCTACCGTTATCATCCAGCCAAAGGAAAGACACTCAGGCGTTGATGTCACCATGGACGGCGCAAGAACAGGTGCCCGCCCATCTCCACGCTGGTAGCCGCTGAGCGAGCGGCGGCGCTTGTCACGATTCGCTCGTAAACTCGCTTACTCTGTACGAAATTGTGGGACGTCGAGGACGCCGTCCCCTACAATCGCTCGCCGGCACTAATATGTGATTATTTTTATGGGGATGCCAAGGCGGCATCCCCTACAATTTTATGTTATTTTACATTTTCATTTATGCGGCAAAAAAATGCATAATCCTCACAATACTGCGGATAATAGCAGAAAAGGAGGCATGAATATGAATATTACACCCCAGATGTACAGCAAAATGAGTGAAAACGCTTCTCCGAAATCAAATTACAAGGTCAATGTCACGATCGCTTTTCTTGTGGGAGGGCTTATCTGCGTTATAGGTCAGCTTCTTCTTGATATGTTCGGCAGTTTCGGCTTTGACAAGGTCACAGGCAGTGCATGGACATCAATATCGCTGATAGCCGCAAGCGCAGTTTGTACAGGTTTCGGCTGGTATCAGAAACTCGCCCGTCATGCAGGCGCAGGTACTCTTGTTCCGATAACAGGATTTTCCAATGCAATAAGCTCATCTGCGATAGAAAGCCAGTCCGAGGGGCTTGTACTTGGCGTAGGAGCAAAAATATTCACCATTGCAGGGCCTGTCATATTGTATGGCTGCTGTGCATCGGTGATATACGGCATAATTTATTTCTTTATATAATCAGAAAGTCGGGAAATTCATCAATTCCCGACTTTTATGATTTATACGGTATAACCCATGCTTCTGAAATTGTCGATAAGCTGACCGAGTATCTCCGCATTCACGGCTGAGACCGAATGAAGCAGAAGTATCTCGCCGCCGTGAGCAGAATTTGTCAGTTTCTTCAATGCAATATCCTTATCAGGCTGTTTGTCCGTCTGCCAGTCAACATAGGCATAGCTCCAGAAAATCGTCTTATATCCGCAGTCCCGGACAATTTCAAGCATCTGTTCCGAATATTCGCCGCACGGAGGACGGAAATACTGCATTTCATAGCCGTAATTATTCCTGACATAGGTGTGAAGCGACATTATCTCGTCCCTTGCTTTATCCTCTGAAAGCGTCGGCAGGCTGTAGTGTTTCATGCTGTGATTGCCGAGAACGTGTCCCTCATTTATCATGCGGCGTATCAGGTCAGGCTCTTTCTTTGCATATTCGCCTGTGAGGAAGAATACTGCCTGAACGTTTTTTTCTTTAAGAGTATCGAGAATTTTTGAAGTATAGCCGTTTTCATAGCCCTGATCGAAAGTAAGGATAATTCTGTTTTCGTCATTTGTCAGTGCATATGCGCCGAGATAGCCATAGACATTGTTGAAACTTACCGCATCGCATGGTCTGTTTCTGTCATCAGTTCTAACGCCCTGACCGTAGCCTATTTTCGTGGTATCAGCGGCATATACCGCAGTACACGGCATTACTGCGGCAGTTATGGCTGCGGCTGCCAAAGCTGTATATCTCATTATCAAAGCCTCCTTCTGCGGAAACTCTCCGCAGAATTATATTTTAGTAAACAACAAAAAGATTTGTCGTTTACTATAGTATTCTACAGCTTATAAAAATTATCTATGGTAAAAAAAACAGCACAAAGACACCTCCGATTTTTCGGAAGTGCCGTGCTGAGATCTCATTATTAAGATTTTTACCCCGTATGGTTTGCAGAACACACTGCAATTTTCCCCGATGACATCAGTTTCCCCAAACCTCAGCCATCTTTTAATAGTCCTTAATCATGCCCCATTTTTTTGAATTCCCCCGACGGCTCAAGCCACCCCTGACCATTGCCGCCGCTTTATAAATCCCTTATTGTACCCCATTATGTCACTAATTCTGCGTCATTCCCCTGCGGCTTTGATTTCCCCGAATCTCTGCCGCATTTTTATAATCCCTTTTGTTTATATTTATACTTTCTTTTATTCTTTTTCCCCTGTGACCTTAGTTCCCCAACCTCAGCCACGGTTTAATCCCTTATTTATGTCACTTTGATTATGTCGTTCCCCGTGCGGCTTTGTTTTCCCCAAAACTCTGCCGCTTTTTTCCATTTCCCTTTTTATGGTGGTAACTGTTTTGTTTCCCCTGTGACCTTAGTTCCCCAACCTCAGCCACGGTATAATCCCTTATTTATGTCACTCAGATTATGTCGTTCCCCATTCGGCTTTGTTTTCCCCAAAACTCTGCCGCATTGATGATCCCTGTCATGCTGATACTATACTGTCGTGTTTCCCCCGCAGTCCGAGTCTCCCAAGACTCCGTGCCACGTTATATTCCTTATTTTCACTTCATTACCCTGTGAGGCATCTGTCCCCCGACTTTCCGCCTGAAGGTTTTAACCGTTTTGTCCCCGACTTGAATGTCACTTCCTGTTTGTCAGACTTATTCCCCTGACGGTTTCAGCCACCCCTGACCTGCGCCGCCGATTTTTCCTATATCTGTCTTACCTGATTGTTTTGTAAAACTTGTCCCATAATTCCTTATCAGCGATCCGTATCCGCACGAACCATAACGTTAAATTGATTTCAACTTATCTTTTCTTTCCTTTTACTTTCCATCACTATAGGTGACAAATGAGTAATTTTAGTCGATGATGATATCAACGAGATCGATTATAGCCTCGATTATGCATCCTACAACGTCAATTGCTGCATCTGAAATAGACTTTCTTTGGTTGTTCCTCATGGTATTTCCCTTCCGTGATAATCCACTTAATTCTTATTTTCCACTAATTTTTCTGCTTTTCAGCATACCCCAAAAGCTTTCTCCGATGTCCGCTCACCCCTGAACATTCATCATCGAACTTTTCTGAACAGATGCTTTACTAATCCAGAAATATATCAAGAATATCGAAAATGTTTCTGATAATAAACTTCACTATTTTTCCGATTCCCTTGACGATAACTGCTATAACACCAACTATAACATCCGGAACAGAATTTTCCTGATAATCCCTCATGATATTTTCCCCTTTTGTGATATTCCCCACATCACTTTATTGAACTAATGAACACTTTTTTTGATACCCCTGAGGTTTTATCCCTCTGAATTTTCACGGCATTCGCTCACCCCTGAACTTCCGCCGCTGAATCCCTATTCCGGTCAGATGAAGCAGTCTGTCTTATTCCCCGTGCAGACCTTTGTGCTGTCATTTCCCATTGTCCCTATAAAACAGATGCTTACAGCATTTTGTTGATTATAAGCCAAAGAAGCTCATATGAATATTTGCTTAATCTGCATCCGTCATCATTACTGCATCTCAGACAATATTACCTCCATTCCTTTTTCCATTTCGCCTTTCAGATAGCCGCTTCTGTAAGCCATAATCATGACGTACATAGCCTTTCTCAGCTTCTGAACATCGGTTATCTCATCCTTGTATTCGTCAACCTCCTGAGCAACAAGCTGCTCAACTGTCTCAGGAACAAATGCGCCCTCATCTTCTGCCTTGAAGATTATTCTGCAAAGGATATTGTAGAGCAAGTCCTCTGCAACGATGTCATCGGAAGTATCTTCAACGTCGCCGTTGACGTACTCCATAAGTTTTACGATAACATCAAGCTTCATTGCATTTCGCAGCATATTGATGAGTAAAATTCTCAGCACTTGCTGTTTGTCGTACTTCTTGCCTTTGGTGGACGAAACCCAGCCTCGCTTTATCCAGTTCTGAATGGTTGTGCCTTCCAGACCTGTCAGCTTAGAGAGCTGTGAAAGAGTAAGCCCGCCTGTCGCTTCAAGAACAGGAGAAATCATTGAGAAAGCCGCATTTCGAGCCTGTTCAGTGAATTTTAATGTTGTACCGGGAATAAGTCTGTTCACGGTCTTAACCTCCTCTCACATGATAGTATGATTATAACATAAGTTCACATGAACTTCAAGTGTGAACTATAGACAATTTAAGCCGTTTATGTGATTTTTTGCATATTTTTTTGAATATATCTCTCTTATTCTCATATTTTCTCCCGTTTTCTCACTTTTTTGGAATTATTGAAAATTGCTTCAAATAATAGCATATAAAAATAATACACTACGTATAATTTATTGCTTTAAAGCAAATTTCAAGTCCGTAATGTATAAAATCATACTCAAAATACCCACTGAACACAAATAATAAAAATGCACAAAGTTAGTTACTTTTCTTTGTGAGTTATTTTATCATATAAACCTATTGACATTTCCAATATACTGTGATATACTATCCACAACAGATAAACGTGAATGAAAATTCACACGGGGTACGGTACTGCATGAACTATGCAATGATGAAATTTACCGTTAAAAAAGTGAAAAATGCAAAATAAAAAGAATATGGGGGTTGATCTTATGGCTATTATTCCATTAATGAGAAAGATGAAGGTTATCAGATGCTTCGAGCGAGAGGGCGCTCTTACAAAGGATACCGCTCTTACATTTGC
This sequence comes from Ruminococcus sp., assembly GCA_045641105.1. Classification (GTDB taxonomy): domain Bacteria; phylum Bacillota; class Clostridia; order Oscillospirales; family Ruminococcaceae; genus Ruminococcus. The sequence continues at coordinate 6,205 of JAZUGG010000052.1, forward strand.
CGAGGCAGGCATCAGAAATCCAAGTGCGTTCAGTCAGATTACTTCGATGCTGATGTCCGACGGAATTCTCCGTTCGATAGATGATAAATACTATCTTGATGCAAACAGAATATAATGCTTACGCCGCAGTGAAATAACACTGCGGCGATTTTTTTGTATGGTTATGCAAACGGGCGCACAGGAACTGCCCGTACAAAACAAAAAGGCGGCAATATCTGCCGCCTTATGCATATAATGCAATAATTATTCAGCTTCTGCGTTTTTCTCAACGTAGTTAACGATATCGCCAACTGTCTTGATCTCCTCTACAGCCTCATCAGGGATAGAGAGGTCAAATTCGTCCTCAATTGTTGTGATAAGGTCTACTACATCAAGTGAATCAGCGCCGAGGTCTTCCTGAATATCGGAATCCATGGAAATTTCATCAGGTTCTACACTGAGCTGTTCTGCAATAATATCCTTGAGCTTTTCAAAAATCATTATTTTGTCCTCCATTTATATTTCATTAAAATCGTTACTCAATAAAGGCTCCGATTTTTCTAAATTTAGTATAACGTTCTTTCAGCAAAACGTCAATATCTTTTTTGCATTTTTCGGGAATTTTTTGTGACAAATATTCGTGTATATTTTCCGAAATTTTGTCTAAATCGTTATGTGCCCCTCCGAGAGGTTCGGGAATTATCTTCTCCGCAACGCCGAAACGTATCATATCTTCCGCAGTAATTCGCATAATTTCGCACGCTTCCTGTTCTCTTGAAGCGTCTTTCCAGAGTATGCTTGCAAATCCTCTTGGCGACAGTACGGAATATTCTGCGTTCTCCAGCATTGCAAGTTCATCGCATACGCCGAGAGCAAGTGCGCCACCGCTTCCGCCTTCACCGAGCACTATTGATACTATCGGTGTGCGAAGTGTCATGAATTCAGCTATATTCTTTGCAATAGCCTCACCCTGTCCACGCTCCTCAGCCGCTACGCCGCAGAATGCACCCGGAGTATCTATGAAGCATATGATAGGTCTGTGGAATTTTTCAGCCTGTTTCGCAAGTCTCAGCGCCTTTCTGTAGCCCTCAGGATGCGGCATTGCAAAATTACACGCCTTATTTTCGTTTATATCACGTCCCTTGACCTCGCCGATTATGGTCACAGGTCTGCCGTTGAGCCTTCCTATGCCGCCTATGACAGCCTTGTCGTCGCCGTAGAGACGGTCGCCGTGCATCTCATAGAAATCAGTGAATATCATCGGGATATATTCTTTTACAGTCGGTCTGCCCTTTGCATGGATAATTTGCAGACGCTCCCATGCCGTTCTCTTGTCACCCATTGCTCAGACCTCCTTTTCCGATGCCGACTGCGGATAATAGCCGTGAAGCTTCAGCAGATGCGATAAAACGCTTTTCAGCTTTCTGCGCTCAACTATCATATCCACAAAGCCTTTTTCGTGCATGAATTCGGCAAGCTGGAAGTCCTCGGGAAGCTTCTGGCGGATAGTGCCTTCTATGACACGTCTGCCTGCAAAGCCTATGAGAACCTTCGGCTCTGCGATTATGATATCGCCTAAAGATGCAAAACTTGCCGTAACGCCGCCTGTTGTAGGATCAGTCATAACGGAGATGTACAGTCCGCCTGCCTCGCTGTGAAGCTGGACTGCACCTGATGTCTTAGCCATCTGCATGAGAGATACGATACCCTCCTGCATACGTGCGCCGCCTGATGCCGTAAACATGATAACAGGCAGGCCTTTTTCTGTTGCATACTCAAATGCACGGGTTATCTTTTCGCCCACGACACTGCCCATAGAGCCCATCATAAAACGTGAATCCATTATGCCGAGCATTACGGGCGTACCCTTTATCGTAGCCGTGCCGACGACCACAGCATCATTTATGCCTATACTGTCGCTGAGTTCCGACTGTTTTTCCTTATAGTCAGGAAATTCAAGCGGATCGGTACCTTTCATGTCCTTATACATCTCACGGAAGCTGTCCTTATCGACAGTTATAGCAAGACGCTCCGCAGCTGACAGTCTGCCGTGATAATTGCACTGAGGACAAACTCTGTGAAGCTCCTCATATCTTATCAGAGGGCTGGTCTGACTGCATCTCGGACACTTGAACATGGGCGGCTTGTATTCTTCTTTGTCACCGTCGTTGAAACGCTTGGTGACTACTTTAAAAATATCTTCTAACAATCTTCTTCACCGTTCACTTTTTCTTAGACTGCATATACCGGTCGAGGAAACCGATATCGTATTTTCCGTTTCTAAAATCGGAGTTCTTGATGATACCGAGCTGGAACTCGATATTCGTGTCAACTCCTTCTACGATAAATTCAGAAAGTGCCCATCTCATTTTATTGATAGCATCATTTCTGTCTGAGCCGTGTGCTATGAGTTTGGCTATCATTGAGTCGTAATATGGTGTTATGGTGTAGTTCTGGTAAACCGAACTGTCAATTCTTATACCCGGGCCGCCCGGCATATAGAGGGAAGTGATAGTTCCGGGGGAAGGTCTGAAATTGAGTTCGGGATTTTCTGCATTGATGCGGCATTCTATCGCATGACCACGCATAACTATATCGTCCTGCGTAAGCTGAAGCGGCAGACCTGCGGCAATTTCTATCTGTGCCTTTACAAGGTCAAAGCCCGTAACTTCCTCTGTTATCGGATGCTCGACCTGGATTCTCGTGTTCATTTCCATGAAATAGAAATCACGCTTTTCGTCAACGAGAAATTCAATAGTACCTGCATTGTAGTATCCGCACTGCTTTGCGGCTGTAACAGCGGCTTTGCCCATTCTTGCACGAAGGTCGGCATTTACGATAGGGCTTGGGCATTCTTCCAGTATTTTCTGGTTGCGTCTCTGCATTGAGCAGTCACGCTCGCAAAGATGAATGTAGTTGCCGTGCTGGTCAGCGATTATCTGTATTTCGACATGATGCGGATTTATCAGCAGTTTTTCGATATATACCGCATCATCACCGAAGAAATTCTTAGCTTCAAGACGTGCGGCAGTCATCTTTGCTTCAAGTTCATAAGGCGTATCGACACGGCGGATACCTCTGCCGCCGCCGCCTGCACTTGCCTTTACAAGTACGGGATAGCCTGCCTTATCGGCTATTTTTCGTGCTTCATCAACGGTGCGTACTGCGCCGTCAGAACCGGGGATAACAGGTACGCCTGCGGCTTTCATGGTCTCCTTTGCAGCAGCCTTGTCGCCGAGCATTTCAATTGAATGATACGACGGGCCTATGAAAACAATGCCGTGCTTTTCGCAGAGCCTTGCAAAATCCGCATTTTCCGAAAGGAAGCCGAATCCCGGGTGAATAGCCTCTGCTCCCGTATTCAGAGCCGCCTGTATGAGTGCATTCATATTAAGGTAGCTGTCCTTTGTTTCGGACGGGCCTATGCATACAGCCTCATCAGCTATCTGTGCATGGAGAGATGAGCGGTCAGCCGTAGAATATACTGCAACGCTGAGAATGCCTATCTCACGGCAGGCTCTGATAATACGGACAGCTATCTCTCCTCTGTTGGCAATAAGAATTTTCTTGAACATAGCTTACTCATCCTTTTCCTTGTCAGCGATAACAAAAGTTATCTCGCATGAAACAGCCTTCTGACCGTTGACGGAAGCGAGAGCACTGCCCGTACCCACAGGGCCTCTCTGACGTATCATCTCGACTTCAAGGTCAAGAACATCGCCGGGGACTACCTGTCTGCGGAACTTAGCCTTGTCAATGCCGCCGAAAAGACCGAGTTTTCCCTTATATTCAGGCTTTGAGAGCATACATACAGCTCCTACCTGTGCAAGCATTTCAACAATGAGAACGCCCGGAGTTACGGGATATTCAGGAAAATGCCCCTTGAACCAGAAATCGTCCTCTTTAATATATTTCCTTGCGTGAACCTTAACACCGACTTCCATGTCAACTATCTCGTCAATGAGAAGAAAAGGATCACGGTGCGGAATGATCTCCATGATCTGTTCTTTATTCATGAGAATATCTGCCATTTTGTGCTCCTCCAATATCAGCGGTCAGTTACTTGATTATCATGATAGGCTGATCGTACTCAACAGCCTGACCGTTTGATACGAGAATGCTCTGAACAACGCCGTCGAATTCCGACTGTATCTCGTTCATAAGCTTCATGGACTCGATTATCATGAGAACATCGCCCTTGCTAACTCTGTCGCCGACATTTACGAAAGGCGGCTTGTCAGGTGAAGGTGAAGCATAGAAAGTGCCTACGATAGGACATCTTACTACATTTCCCTCGTCCTCATTATCCTCATCTTCTGCCTCAATGACAGGTTTTACATTTTTCTGTGTCTGCGACTCATAGACAACATTTTTCTTGCCCTTCACAGTAATTGTCTTGTCACCGTCAGAAAGTGAAAGCTCCGAAAGCTCGTTCTTGCTTACGATACCCGCAAGCTTTTCGATAGTCTCAAGGTCTATCATACCGAAAATTTCGCTCATCATATATCCTCCTTTTGCTGTTATTCCTTATTTTTCCTCTATTTTTTTAAAGCAGAGAGTAGCATTGTGACCGCCGAATCCGAGAGAATTCGACAGTGCCGCTCTTACAGTCTGCTGGATATTTCCGTCTTTACAGTAATCAAGATCACAGCATTCATCGGGATTTTCAAGTCCCACAGTAGCATGAATGAAGCCCTCCTGAATTGATTTTGCGCATACGACAGCCTCAACAGCACCTGCCGCACCGAGAAGATGTCCTATCATTGACTTGGTAGAATTTATTTTTACTTTATTGGCATATTCGCCGAAAGCAAGCTTTATTGCGGCAGTCTCATACTTGTCGTTGAGACCTGTTGATGTACCGTGTGCGTTGATATAGTCCACATCACACGGATTCAGACCTGCCTCCTGCATTGCGAGAGTCATGCCCATTCCTGCGGCTTCACCCGACGGCATCGGAGATGTCATATGATAGCCGTCACAGGTTGCGCCGTAGCCTGCAATTTCAGCATATATCTTAGCGCCTCTTGCCTTTGCGTGTTCATATTCCTCAAGCACGAGAACGGCACTTCCCTCACCGAGAACAAAGCCGCTTCTGTCCCTGTCGAACGGGATCGATGCCTTTTCGAGGTTGTCACACTTGGTAAGTGCCTTCATATTGGCAAATGCGCCGAAAGTGAATTCCTGATTAGTACTTTCCGTACCGCCTGCAAGAGCGGCATCAAGGTAGCCGTCCTTTATTTTGCGGAAAGCCTCGCCTATTGCGTGAGAAGAAGATGCACAGGCTGTAGTGACATCGAAATTTGCGCCTCTGAAGCCTGTTTTCATGGATATAGTTCCTGCCGCCATGTTGGATATCATCATCGGGATATAGAACGCAGAGATTCTGTGCGGGCCTTTTTCGAGGTATCTTCCGTACTCTAAGAGAGTGAGGTCGATTCCGCCTATTCCCGAACCCACGATAACGCCTGCCCTGTATGGATCAATGTCGGAGAAGTCCGTACCTGCATCGGTAAGCGCCTCATGTGCGGCAACTACTGAATATTTCGTGAATTTCTCCATATGTTTTGCTTCTTTTTTGTCAAAACAGCCCTCAACGCCGTAATATTGTGTTTCATCAAAATCACGTACTATGCCTGCCACTTTAACGCCTGTCGGTTCTGTGTCGTACATATCAATGAATGAATAGCCTATCTTATTCTCTTTTATCCCCTGCCAGAACTTTTCAACGCCTGTTCCGAGCGGAGTTACAGCTCCCATTCCTGTTATTACAACTCGTCTGCTCATTGTTATTTCCTTTCCTGATACGATTACATTGAAAGACCGCCAGATATTTCGATGACCTGACCTGAAACATAGGACGCATCATCCGAAACGAGGAAGGATACCACAGAGGCTATCTCCTCAGGCTCTCCGTATCTTTTTAGTGCGACTGCTTCTATCATTTTTGCTTTGAGTTCATCTGAAAGTACGTCTGTCATAGGTGTCCTGATAAGTCCCGGAGCGACTGCATTACACGTAATATTGCGTGAACCGAACTCTTTTGCCGTAGTTTTTGTCATGCCGATTATTGCGGCTTTAGTAGCCGAATAGTTCATCTGACCGGGGTTGCCGTAAAGACCTGCAACTGATGATACATTGACTATTCTGCCGTGTCTCTGCTTCATCATGACACTGCATACGTGCTTGGTCATGTTGTAGACACTTTTCTGGTTGACTGCGATGACGGCATCGTAGTCCTCCTCGCTCATTCTTGCAAGGAGCTTATCCTTAGTAATTCCCGCATTGTTCACAAGGGCATCGATAGTGCCGAAATCTGCTTTTATCTGCTTCACCATAGCTTCGCACTGGTCAAATTTTGAAACATCAGCCGCATAGCATTCAGCCTTTACGCCGAAAGCACGGCATTCCTCAGCGACTGCAAGAGCCTTTTCCCTGTCGGAATCGCTCGGATAGTGGTTTACTGCGATATCGAAGCCGTCTTTTGCAAGTCTCCTTGCGATGCAAGCTCCGATTCCCTGTGAAGCGCCTGTGATAATTGCTGTTGCCATCATTTTCTCCCTTCGTGACGATAAAATAAAATTTGTTCCTTTGCAGAAAACTTTGTCCTTCTTCGGGGAGAACCCTTTTTCAAAAGGGTTTCCCACAAAAAAAGGACGAATTTTTCCACACAGGTTCAATTTTATTCAATATCATCGTCCTCGAAATAAAATTCTTCTATTTTTTCAAAAACCATATCAAAAGTAACCATCTGACCGCCGCCGAGCACCTCAACGGGCACAGTACCGACAAAACGGTATCCCATATCAGCCATGAGTTCAATAGCCTCACGGTGACTGCTGCCTTCAAGTTCGCCCTTTGCGACGAAAGTGGACTGCAAATGTTTTCTGCACATTCTGACATATCTGTACTTATTCATATTATCACCTCAGAGTTTAAGAAGCTTTTCAGCACCGTCATTTATCTCACGGATAATATCCGCACACGGTTTTATGTCATTTATCATACCTGCAATTGCGCCGCAGAGGAATGAACCGCTTTCAACATCTCCGTCAACGACCGCACGTTTCAGTGCGCCGACCGTCAGGCTTTCAAATTCTTCCGGAGAGAGTGTGCCGTCCTTTTCGCCTGTTGCGAGCTTTTTTGCAAACTTAGTCTTTACGTTTCTGCACGGATGTCCTGTATATCGTCCTGTAACAACGCTGTCGGTGTCCTTTGCCTTAACGACAAGCTCCTTGAAAACGGGGTGTATCTGACATTCCTCCGAAGCAAGGAAGCGTGTGCCTATCTGAACGCCCTTTGCGCCGAGCATGAATGAAGCCGCCATACCTCTGCCGTCAGCGATTCCGCCTGCGGCGATAACGGGTATGTTAACAGCATCAGCTACCTGCGGAACAAGGCACATTGTAGTATTTTCGCCGATATGTCCGCCTGATTCAGTACCCTCAGCGATAACGGCATCTGCGCCCGATTTTTCCATGCGCTTTGCGAGAGCGACCGACGGAACAACAGGAATTACCTTGATGCCTGCGTCCTTCCAAGCCGGAATGTACTTTCCGGGATTGCCTGCGCCTGTTGTGACAAGGGCAAGCTTTTCGTCTATTACAAGCTGTGCAAGGTCATCGGCATTCGGGCTCATCAGCATGATATTCACGCCGAAAGGCTTATTTGTCTTTTCCTTGCAGAGATGTATCTGTTCACGGAGATAGTCTATCGGGGCATTTCCGCCTGCAATAAGACCTATTCCGCCTGCATTCGATACTGCGGAAGCGAGGGTATGCTCTGCGACCCATGCCATACCGCCCTGAATTATCGGGTATTCACAGCCTAAAAGCTCAGTTATTTCTGTTTTCATACAGTCCTCCTTAAAATTCCGTGATTATGCTGCCATAGGTAAGTCCTGCACCAAAACCGATGAGTGCAATTTTCTGTCCTTTTTTAAGTTTTCCGCTGTCTATAGCCTCGCACATTGCGATAGGTATCGAGGCAGACGACGTATTTCCGTATTTATCAAGTGTAACTATAAATTTATCCATAGGAGCGCCGAGTTTTTTAGCGGCGGTCTCGATTATTCTGACATTTGCCTGATGAGGAATGAACCAGTCGATATCCTCTTTTGTCATGCCGACCTTTTCTGCCGCCTGTTCAAATGACTTCGGCAGAATTGAAACTGCGAATTTATATACTTCCTTGCCGTTCTGATAGAGCTTATGGAGCGGTTTATCGGGGAATCCGTCCTCAAAATCGCTTTCGATGGCGACTTCGGGAGCAGTCTGCAATGCCCTTGCACAGAGAAGTCCTGCACCGCTTCCGTCAGAGCCGAGAACCGAAGAATAAAGCTTATCGCTCTTTTCGATAACTGCGGCAGCCGCACCGTCACCAAACAGTATGCATGAGCCTCTGTCCTCAAAATCGAGGAAATGCGACAATGCCTCAGCGGCAACAATAAGGGCATATCTGCACTCACTATCTGTTTCCAGAAATCTCCTTGCGGTATCAACGGCATAGACAAAGCCTGTACACGCCGCATTCATATCAAAAGCGGCTGCGTTGACTGCGCCTGTTTCGTGCTGGATTATGCTTGCCATGCTCGGCGTATGAAAATCGGCTGTTGCGGTGCAGAATATCACAAGACCTATCTTGTCAGGAGATATTCCGGCTTTTTCAATTGCCTGCAAAGCCGCCTGTTTTCCCATATACCATGTTGGTTCCCAGCCAGCCATGCGCCGTTCGGTAATACCTGTTCGTGTCCTTATCCATTCGTCATTGGTTTCAACAAAACGTGCGAAATCATCATTGGTAAACTTCTGCTCAGGCAGATATTTTCCCATGCCGAGAATATTGATACCCATTAAAAGACCCCTTGTCTCATATCGGAACTTGCTTTCACAGAATAAAGTATGTGAACGGAAGTTCTTATTTAAAAATAATAGTTGTAAAATGAATGAAAATGTGGTATAGTGTATGTATACGTTTTTAGTCACAGCGGTTAAATACCATTATTTGGTTATTTTCCGTTATGACTATCTTATATTTTAAATCATTTCAGGCTATTTTTCAACGCTTATTTTATAATTTGTTTTCTTTTGAACAAAATATCGTCTAATTGCACAATAACCAAATGTTAAAACAAATGATAATGCACAAAAAAATATAAACAACATACAGAAAGGATGTTATACATTATGACAATTTCACAATTTTCCGGACAAGGTTCGCAGTTTGAAGGAATGGGAAAAGATATCGCAGAAGCATTTCCTGAACTGCTGTATATTTATGAAACAGGCTCGGATATTCTTGACTTTGACCTGAAGGATATCTGCTTCAATGCACCTCTCGAAAAACTCTCACTCACTATCTACTCTCAGCCTGCGATCATGGCTACATCCATCCTCTGCCTTGAAGCCGCAAGATCAAAGAATTTCGCATATGACGGCGTTGCAGGTCACTCTCTCGGTGAATATGCCGCAATGTATGCCGCAGGCATGATAACTCTCGAAGATGCATTCACCCTCATAAAGGCTCGTTCCGAGGCTATGCACGAAGCCGCACAGAATTCAAACGGCACTATGGCTGCTGTTGCGAAGATACCGCCTGAACAGGTCGAGGAAGTATGCAGCAAGGCTAAGGAATTTGTCGTTCCTGTCAACTATAATTCGCCTTTGCAGACCGTTATCGCAGGCACTCCCGAAGGCATCGAAGAAGTCGCAGGCATTTTCAAGGAGATGAAGGCAAGAGTTCTTCCGCTTAAAGTCGCAGGCGCTTTCCATTCAAAGTTCATGCAGCCTGCCGCAGACAAGTTCTATGAGACCGCAAAGAAGATATCATTCAGCGAGCCGCAGGTTAAATTCTATTCAAACGTTACAGGCGGCGAACTCACTGATTTCTCCGATATGCCGTCACTTCTTGCAAAGCATATCGTTTCGCCCGTGCGCTTTGCTTCCGAGATATTCTCCATGCATGATGACGGTGCTGACCGTTTCGTGGAATTCGGTCCGGGCAAAACTCTCACAGGTCTTATCAAAAAGACTCTCAGCGATGTTGAAGCCATTAATATCGAGAATATGAAAACTCTTGAAGGAGCTGATATATATGAATAAATATGCCCTGACAGGTCATCCGCTCGGTCATTCCATGTCGCCTCTCATACACGAGAAGCTTTTCGCTTTAAGCGGCGTGGAAGGCGAATATACGCTTATCGACGTTGATCCGAAGGATATCCCGAACTGCCGCAGCATTTTTGAGCCGCTGTGCGGTCTTAACGTTACTATTCCCCATAAACAGGCAGTTATTCCCTTTATGGATGAGCTTGACGACACTGCCGCACGATACAGCTCGGTCAACTGCATAAAAAACGGCAACGGCAGACTTATCGGCTATAATACCGACTGTGACGGCTTTCTGCGTTCTGCCGCACCTCTCCCGTTAGACGGCAAGGTGCTCATTCTCGGATGCGGCGGCGTAGGCAGAATGATAGCCATTGAATGTGCCCGCCACGGCGCTGACATCACCCTCGCAGTCATCCCGAAGGATATCAAAGCCGCACAGATGCTCATGGCTGAGATACTTGAAAAATGCGGCGGCGTTTCGGTAAAGATAGTGGATATCTCATCCGTCAGCGAAAAATTTGACCTTTTGATAAACGCAACTCCTGTGGGTATGTACCCGAATGTCGATGCCTGCGCAGTAAGCGATGAGATAATCGGAAACTGCGGCAGTGTATTTGATGTCATATACAATCCGTCAGAAACTCTGCTCATGAAAAAAGCCCGTGATATGGGCAAAACTGCAATCGGCGGAACTGCAATGCTCGTATATCAGGCTGTACGTGCCCATGAGATATGGTACGGCGGAAGCTTTTCGGATGATGACGTGAACAAAATAATCAAAGAAGTTGAAATTGCTGTCAACTCAATGAACAAAAACTGAGGAGGAAGCGAAATGACTGTATTCCTGTGCGGCTTCATGGGCTGCGGAAAAACTACATCAGGCAAGCTTGCCGCAAAGAAACTCGGCTGCGGATTCTGCGATACCGATGACCTCATTGTGCGTACTCTGGATATGTCGATACCCGATATTTTTGAGAAAAAGGGCGAGCCGTTCTTCCGTCAGACCGAGGCTGAGATAGTAAAGTCGCTCTGCGGAAAGATAATCGTTGCTGCCTGCGGAGGCGGTGCTATGCTCAATAAGGATACCGCCGAGGCTGCAAGAAAGTCGGGAAGCAAGATAGTCTTTCTTGATGTGCCGTTTGAGATGTGCTATGAGCGTATCTGCGGCGATACAAACCGCCCTATCGTTATGCGCTCCACAAAGGAAGAACTGGAAGAACTCTATAATCAGCGCCGTTCAGTCTATCTGAAGCACTCCACTGTTACAGTTGACTGTTCGGGTACTCCTGCCGAAAATGCCGACAGGATAGCCGCCGCTGTCAGAAAGTGAGGATATATGCTGATTTACAACGCTGAAATATGCACCATGGACAGCGCAGGAACTATCCCGAACGGATATGTCGTTGTCGAGGAAGGACGAATCGCTCTTATCGGCGAGGGTACGCCCGATTATATCCCCGAAGGCAGTATAGATGCCTGCGGCGGTTTGCTTATCCCCGGATTTATCGATGCACATACGCACCTCGGCATTATCGAGGACGGACTTGACTTTGAGGGCGACGACTGCAACGAATCCACCGATCCGTTCACTCCGCACATGAGGGCTATCGACGGCATAAATCCGTTTGACCGCTGTTTCGAGGAAGCCCGTATGCGTGGCATCACTGCTGTCGCATCAAGCCCCGGAAGTGCAAATCCGTGCGGCGGCGAGATATGCGCTGTCAAAACAAACGGCAGGCGCATCGATGATATGCTCATAAAGCCGTGCGGAATCAAATTTGCTCTCGGTGAAAATCCGAAAAATGTCTACAACGGACGTGAGGAAACACCGATAACACGCATGGCTGTTGCCGCAATTATCCGTGAGGGACTGTATAAAGCAAGGCGATACGGTCATGATATGGACAGCTACTACTCCGACAGCGAAAACTATGATCCGCCTGAATACGATATAAAATGTGAGGCTCTCATGCCGCTCATGGACAGGAAGATAAAGGCTTTCTTCCATTGTCACCGTGCTGATGATATCTGCACAGCCATGAGAATTGCATCTGAATTTTCGCTTGATCCGGTTATTATCCACGGTACGGAAGGCTATAAGATAGCTGATATCCTTGCCGAAAAGAATATACCTGTTATCTGCGGCCCTCTCATATGTGACCGATGCAAGCCCGAAATGCGTGGACTTGAACTGAAAAATGCATCTGTTATGCATGAAAACGGCGTTAAAACAGCTATCTGCACCGATCATACTGTCATTCCGATACAGTATCTGCCGCTTTCCGCACAGGCAGCCGTCAAGGGCGGTCTTGCATTTGAAGATGCCCTCCGCACTATAACAATTACGCCTGCGGAGATTCTTGGTATAGACGAGACTGTCGGAAGCATCACTGTCGGCAAGGACGCTGATATACAGATATATCCAAAGGGCGCAAATCCTCTTGACCTTATGTCAGAGCCGTCACTTGTTATGATAAGCGGAAACATCTGCCGCAATGATATGCAATAATACAATTATAAACATAATAAAACGGCGAAGCCGCATACTGCGGGGTCAAGGGAGCAGCTCGCTCCCTTGCAGAGGGTGTACGAGGGGGACAGCGTCCCCCTGAAAAGCAGTAAAGCAAGCAAAGCGATGCTTTACGAATTGTCCGCATTACTCCCCTCGGCTTGACCGACGAAATTACTATTGATATTTTATTGCCATAATAATATGCAATAATCAAATTATCATGAATTATTTCATGAGGACAGGCTTGAAATTAAATTCAAACACACGGACGGCTAATGGTCGTTCTCACCTGCCGGTTCGGTCGGTGCTCTGCTTCACAGAGATACCCACCGTATATCCTCACCCCTGCAAATTGTATCACGTTTGCATTTCAGTTCATGTAAGTCATATAGAATGTTCCCGTGAAATACAGCGAATAACCGTCATAAATTTCACCGTATTGTACTTTTCGCCAAAACGCCCCCTAAATGAACAAGAAATTTCTAATACCGACACGCTTTTGAAACTATTGACATAAAGTGCAAAAAATAGTATGATTAAAGGTAATAACCCGATATTTTATCGAAACGATTCAAAGGAGGAATAATTATGCTGAACGACATTAACAGCAAATTTCAGAAGGAAGGTCTCACTTTTGATGATGTGCTGCTCATACCTGCTAAATCAGAGGTTACTCCTAATATGATCAAGCTCGGAACTCAGCTCACAAAAACTATCCACCTCAATACTCCTATCATGACTGCCGCTATGGATACCGTCACTGATTCACGCATGGCTATCGCTATCGCCCGTGAAGGCGGAATCGGCATCATCCACAAGAATATGAGCATTGAAAAACAGGCTGAGGAAGTTGACAAGGTAAAACGTTCTGAAAACGGCGTTATCGTTGATCCGTTCTCACTCACAGAAGACCATATCGTTGCCGATGCTGATGAACTTATGGGAAAATACAAGATATCAGGCGTTCCGATAGTTGATGACAACGGAAAGCTTGTCGGCATCATCACAAACAGAGATATGCGTTTCCTCACTGATTTCAACGCCAAGATATCAGAGGTAATGACCAAGGAAAACCTCATCACCGCTCCTGTCGGCACAACTCTTGCCGAGGCTCAGGATATCCTCCGTACACATAAAATCGAAAAACTCCCTCTTGTTGACAGCAACGGCTATCTCAAGGGACTTATCACTATCAAGGACATCGAAAAATCCGTTCAGTATCCTAATTCAGCCCGTGACGCTCAGGGCAGACTCCTCTGCGGCGCTGCTATCGGCGTAACAGCTAACGTTCTCGAAAGAGCAAAGGCTCTTATTGATGCTCAGGCTGACGTTCTTGTTCTCGACTCTGCTCACGGTCACAGCGCAAATATCATCAAGTGCCTGAAAATGGTCAAGGAAGCATTTCCGAATACTCCTGTTATCGCAGGCAATATCGCTACTGCTGAAGCTGCCGAGGATCTTATCGCTGCCGGTGCAGACTGCCTTAAAGTCGGCATAGGCCCGGGTTCTATCTGCACTACCCGTGTTGTTGCAGGTATCGGTGTTCCGCAGATCACTGCCGTTTATGACGTTGCATCAGTTGCACAGAAATACGGCATCCCTGTTATCGCTGACGGCGGTATCAAGTACTCAGGCGATATCGTCAAGGCTCTTGCCGCAGGCGCTAATGTAGTTATGCTTGGTTCACTCCTTGCAGGCTGTGCAGAGGAAGTCGGATCGTAGCCATGTCGTTCTGTGAGCCAAGGAGTTGA
>JAZUGG010000053.1:0-3484 GCA_045641105.1 Ruminococcus sp.
GAATTTATCAGGGAGGCTGAATGATATGGAACTTCTCAGAGAATTATGCCTTGCAAACGGCGTTTCAGGCGATGAAAATGACGTAAGAGAACTTATAATCAGCAAAATTGACGGCTTATGCGAATACCGCACAGACAATCTTGGCAATCTCATATGCTTCAAAAAAGGCAGAAAATCGCCGAAAAACAAGCTTATGATATGCGCCCATACTGACGAAGTCGGCTTTATCATAACATATATCCGCTCCGACGGAACTCTCGGATTCGACACAGTCGGCGGCATCAACGCAAATGTCATTATCGGCAGACAGGTGAAAGTGAAAAGCTCCCTCACAGGTCAGCTTCTCAACGGTGTCGTAGGCTCGACAGCAGTACATAATCTCTCAAAGGAACAGCGTGAAAAAGCGCCGTCCGTTGGCAGTTTATACATCGATATCGGCGCAGAGGACAAGGCTGATGCGGAGAAATATATTGCCCTCGGCGACTGCGCATACTTTGTCTCGGATTTCACACAAATAGGTGAAAAACGTATCCTCGCAAAGGCTCTCGATGACCGTGCAGGCTGTGCCATGATGATTGATATGATTAAATCAGATATCGAATATGACACATGGTTCGTTTTCAACGTTCAGGAGGAGATAGGTCTGCGTGGCTCAACTGTCTCGGCATTCTCTGTCGCTCCCGATTTTGCAATTGTCCTCGAATCGACTACTGCGGCTGATATCGACGGTGCATCGGGCGCAAAACGTGTCTGCGAACTCGGAAAGGGCGGCGTTGTGTCATTCATGGACAGGCGCACGATGTACGACAAGGAACTCTACCGCCTCGCATTCGATATCGCTAAGGAAAACTCCCTCCCCTGCCAGACAAAAACTATGGTCGCAGGCGGAAACGATGCAGGCGCAATCCACACAAGCGGCAAGGGAATACGCACTATTGCCGTATCTCTCCCGTGCAGATATCTCCATTCTCCGTCATCCGTCATTGATGCCGATGACCTGAAAAATTCCCGCAGGCTCGTTGAATTACTTGCGGAAAGGATAGCCGAATTATGATTAAACTCATCGAACATGAAGCAGAACTTAACCGTGAACTGCTCAACAAAACGCTTTCGGGCAAGAAAATGCTCGCCTATATGAGGGCTTACGGCCCGAACTATGAATTCTGCCGCTTCTATAAGCTGACTGACGACTACGGCGGCGAGGGCTATATGTTCATCATCAACTCCACGCTGATAATCTGCACTGACGGCACTCTCGAACCAAGCGAGGAAATTGACCTCTTTGTAAGCATGAACGTGCCGTTCCGTATCGAGGGTGACCAGTACATTCTTGAAGCAATCAAGCTGACGGAGCGCTATCAGAGACTCAACCGTACTATTTTTGAGCTTATCCCCGATGATACGCCGCTTGAAGCTATCGAGGAACACGTTGAATTCAACCCGAATCTCCCTGACGTATACAAGATACTGAGCGAGGGATTTCCGAATATTTCCGATTTTTCGCTCTGGTATACCGACACTTCACACAGATGCCGCCACGGTATCAGCAAGGTTTTCACATATCGTAACTGCACTACTGCCTCGGCTGTTTTCGATATCGGCAGCACCGTTCTTATTGGTCAGGTCGCTACATCAGCCGCCGCCCGTGGCAGAGGATATGCCCGTGAATTTCTCAAATGGCTTGCGAAATTTTTCAACGGTCTCGGAAAGAGAGCGTTTCTCCTTGCGCTTGACGTTCGTGTAAGCTTTTATGAGGAGATAGGTTTCAAGGTGGTCGGCAGGGAAATTGTTCTTGAACGTATCGATGTCAAGAAGGACAGCCATAATAAGGGTAAACTTATTAATTAATAAACGCCGAAGGCACATACACCAGAGTACCTATCTGCTTTTTCTTACTCAAAACGGGTTTTTAGAGATGCCCTAATCATATAGCCAAAGGAGCTTGAATATGAATAATAAGATAAATGAATTATATAATTTTAACAGCAAGCTTGTTGAACTTGCGGAACAGGCTGAAAAAAACTGCGCCGATGCCTTCCGCCGTACAGAGGAAACTGCCGAATATAACGGCGCAAAGGTGCTCAAAGCTTTCTCCGACAACAAGGTGAGCGAACCGTGCTTCTACGGCTCAACAGGCTATGGCTACGGCGATGTCGGACGTGAAGTCATCGACAAGGTTTTCGCTCAGGTTTTCGGCACGGAAGATGCTCTCGTCCGCTTCAATTTCGTTTCGGGTACTCATGCACTGTCCGTTGCGCTTTTCGGCGTTCTCAGAACAGGCGACAAAATGGTATCCATAACAGGCAAGCCCTACGATACTCTTGAAGAAGTCATCGGTCTCAGCGGAAACAAGGGCAGCGGCTCTCTCATGGATTACGGCGTTGAATACGGTCAGGTTGACCTCAACGACGACGGCACTCCAAAACTCGACGAGATAACAAATGCTGTGAAAGATGCAAAAATCGCCTATATCCAGCGTTCAAGAGGATATTCCCTCCGTGGCGCATTCACGATAAATGACATCGAAAATATGATTAAAGCCGCAAAAAAAGGCAATCCTGATATTATAGTCATGATAGACAACTGCTACGGCGAATTCATCGAGGACAGAGAGCCGTCAGCTGTCGGCGCTGACCTTTTCATCGGCTCGCTTATCAAGAATGCAGGCGGCGGAATTGCCCGTACTGGCGGATATATCGCAGGACGTGCCGACCTCGTGGAGCTTTGTTCATACCGTCTAACCTGCGTTGGCATGGGCAAGGAAGTCGGCTGTACCCTCGGCATGAACCGTGAGATGCTCCTCGGTCTGTTCTTTGCGCCTGATGTTGTGGCAAATGCCGTTAAGACATCTCTTTTCGCAAGCGAACTTTTCACCATGCTCGGCTTTGAATGTTCTCCACGCAAGGACGCTCCCCGTGGGGATATCATCACCGCAATCCAGCTTGGCGATGAGGAAAAGCTGTGTGCTTTCTGCCGTGGCATTCAGAAGGGTGCTCCTGTTGATTCGTTCGTTACTCCCGAACCGTGGGATATGCCCGGCTATACGAGCAAGGTCATCATGGCGGCTGGCGCTTTCACAGGCGGTGCTTCTATCGAGCTTTCTGCTGATGCTCCTTTGCGTGAGCCATATGCTGTGTGGATGCAGGGCGGCATTACGTATACAAGCGGCAGACTTGGCGTTATGCTTGCCGCACAGGAAATGATCGACAGCGGTCTTATTGCGCTTTAAGGCATTATTGGCGCATTCTGTGCGCCCGACACGAACCAACCTGTAGGGGACGGCGGTCTTGGCGTTCCCTAACCCCCTCAGAAGAATATTTCGTTCTATGTTATTTTTTTCGGGAACTGTCAGTTGTCCACCAAAGAGGGGCACCTCTTGGGCAAAAGGGAGAGGGCAACGCAAAACTGGTACAAAATCTGACATTTCCCTCTCCCTTTTTCCCAAACGGTTCCCCTCTCTGGACTCTCCCTTCCCTCAACCCTT
>JAZUGG010000054.1:0-5062 GCA_045641105.1 Ruminococcus sp.
AAACCTTTCTGAGGAAAGGTTCTTCCCCGAACCCCTTTCCAAAGACTTTTAGTATTATGGCGTATATGGTATAGGACATATGTCCTATACCATATACGCTAAAACACCCAAAAGTTTTAGGAAGGGAGTTTGAGGGAGAACCCTTTTTCAAAAGGGTTTCCCTCAATAAGAAGTACAAATTTCTATAAGAGCAATGCCGTTGATTTATTTTACAGAGTAACGACGAAGCAGATGCTTTTGCCCTCACGGTTGAGGACGTGGACTTTGAATTTATGCTTGTCGATTATAGATTTTGCGATTGCAAGACCAAGACCATAGCCGCCTGTAGCACGGTTTCTTGATGCATCGCTGCGGTAGAATCGCTCAAAAATTTTCTCCTTGTCCTCGTCTTTGACACCTGAGCCGGTATTATAGACGGAGAATATTTTCTTATCGCCCTGTCTTTTCAGCATGACCTTGACTGTGCCGCCGTCATTTGAATATTTCAGGGCATTGTCAATGAAAATTGCCGCCATCTGCTTGATATGCCGCTCGCTTCCGTTGACCATGATACCGTCGTCAACATCTATCAGGAACTGTTTGTTCTGTTCAAACGCCTGACACTCGAAAGGCAGGGCAGTATTCATAATAGCCTTGCTCATGTCGAAATCCGTGCGGATAAAATCGGATGAATTGTTTTCAAGTCTTGTAAGATTCAGAAGGTCATTGACAAGAATGTTCATTCTTTCGGTCTGTGACTGTATGTATTGCAGCCATTTATTATCGCCTATCTCGCCTGAAAGTACATCAGCATTGGCAGAGATAACAGTAAGCGGAGTTTTCAGCTCATGGCTTGCATCAGAGATGAACTGTTTCTGTCTGCCGAAAGCAGTTTCGATAGGTTCGATGCTCTTTTTGCTGAAGAAATAAGCAACAACTGAGAGAATAAGAATGCTGATTATGCCTATAATAATAGTAGTGCGTTTCAGCTGTGAGAAAACTTCAAGTTCACCGCTTTTGTCGGTGAACACCATAAGAGTGCCGTTGCTCTTTTTTGCTGAACAGTACTGGAGACTGCCGAGCATACCTGTCTCGCTTTTGCTGTCAAGGACTTTGAGCACATAGTTCTGAGCGGTAGATTTATCGAGGTCATCGTTGTTTATTGATGTGATATATCTTCCGCTGTTATCAGCCATAATGACGAAGAAATTGATAGAACCAAGAGTTTTCGGGATATTTTCGCTGTTAGGCTTTGAATTTTCCGGATTTTCAGTTTTGTTTTGCGGAGCATCATTTTCAAGGCTCATAATGCCGCCGTCATAGATATCGTTTTCGCCTGTTATATTGCCAAGCTGAACAATGCCGCCGTCATAGATGTCATTGAAAGCAGTCTGTTCCGTGGCGCTGTTTTCGGGGTGATGTTCATTATTTTCAGGATTTTGCGGTTCATCGGACTGTGCAGGAACTGCATACGGGTTATACCACGGCCACCACGGATTATACCATGCCCATGGCGGAATGGCGTTCGGATCCCACTGCTGATTCGGATCCCATTGAGGATACTGATTAGGATCATAGTTATTCCACCAGTCAGTCGGAGCGGTAGTATCTTCCTGAGGCGGATCTGTCGGAGGATCTGTTTCCTGTACAGGAGGTTCATCGATCGGAGGATCTTCGATATATTCCGGCTCATCAATAATTTCCTCTGTGGTATCAGGTTCGGTTTCAGTCACTGTAGTTGATGAAGTAACAGTTGATGAGGTTGTAACAGTTGTAGTTGTCGTTACAGTGGTTTCGGTCGTAGTGGTAGGTTTTTCAGTAGTCGGGAACTCATTTTTCCATATGTCATTCTTTTTATTTTTTGTGCCTTTCGGACGATTGAGAGTAAAAGTTTCCTCTTTGCTGTCATATTCAAGACCTGCGGCTATCTGTTCAAGAACATATTCCGACTGACGGTTCAGAACTGTCTGGGTGATGATGTTTATTGCGCTGAGAAGTGCGATGAATACCGCAAGGAGAATGCTGACTATAAGAGAAAAAAGCTTCATTTGTGCCTTTTTAAACATAAGATCATTCCTCCTGTTCAAGCGAATAACCTATTCCACGGGCAGTTTTTATCTGAACGGGAGCGCTTATCGAGGTAAGTTTTTTTCTGAGGAATGAGATATATACTTCGATATTGTTGTATTCAACATCGCTCTCGTATCCCCATATTTTCTCAATAATACGCTCTTTCGGAAGTATCCTGCGTGGATTTGAGATAAGCAGTTCCATTATCTGGAATTCTTTAAGGCTGAGTTTAACATCGCTGCCCTGCCAGATGACGGAGCAAGTGTCCTTATTTAGCATAAGACCGTTGAAATCGAGTTTGCTGTCATCAACGATCTCGCCTTTACGTCTTGTCAGCGCCCTTATTCTTGCGAGAAGTTCGCCTGTGATGAAAGGCTTTGTAAGGTAATCATCCGCACCGCAGTCGAGACCGTTTATCTTGTCCTCGACCTCACTTCTTGCGGTCAGGAGGAGGACAGGCGAGTTGACTTTGTTTGCACGGAGATTTCTCAGCACATCGATTCCGTTCATGCCCGGAAGCATGATATCAAGAACGATACAGTCGTAAATTCCCGTCATGGCATTGTCAAGACCGCTTATGCCGTCATACGACGTATCAACGCTGTACATATTTCGTTTAAGTATCTCGCTTAAAGCGTCAGCGAGCTGCATCTCGTCCTCAACAACGAGTATTTTCATAAAAATTTCCCCTTAACAATAATTTTGGAGCAGATTGCTGGTGTGACGCATTGTTCTCATGCGTTGCTGCCCCATAACAAGTACAATTTTTCACCATACCTTATTATAACACAAAATCTTGAAATAAACTTAAAAAATAATTAGTTTATATATTTTATTTATAAAAAATTAAGTGAATATTTTGTGCATTTCAACAATTTTGAATAATTAAGTATAACAAATATTGACTAAGAGGTGAATGTATGATAAAATTAAATATATATCGAGGGCACAAAAGAGTGACTCCCACAGACAAGGAGGGATGAGTCTATGTTGTCTCCAATTGAACGAAAGAAAACCGCTTTTTCAATTATTCCGTCACATGGCACAGACATGAAAAAGTATGATGAGGTTTATCTTACATTTGCTAATACAGGCTATAATAAGGAACTTTGTGAATTTTATGCACAGACATTTATCGAAAATGTCAAAAAGCCTAACGTAATAGATGTCTTACAGCTCGCAGGGCTTTATGAAAAGATACACGACCATAAAACAGCACTTTACTATCTTAATTCTTTGCAGGACAGAAAATTGAGCGGCAATGAAAAATATTTTTACTTTGTCCAGACACTCAAAGAAATAAGTCTTTCGGGAAACGGACTCGAAGCAGAAATATTCAGAACCAAAAATATCAATTTTCTCCAGAACCATTCAGAAAAAGTACCAATCCAGAAACAGGCAGACCTTTATATCGCACTTGCACTTACAGACTGCGCCTGCAGGAACTATGAAGAAGCGTTGAAACTGCTGAAATTCGGCTATAAGCCGCAGGGCAAGAACGATCCCAAACTACTTGAGATCTTCATTACAGCCGTGTATATCTTTGCAAAATACGGCGATCAGGAAGGCCTTGAAGGCGCACTTGCAAACGCAAACAGCTGTCTGAGCCTCTATAAGAATTTCGATTTCGGCTGGTATAAGGAATACTACGAAAGCCGCATCGATTCAGCATCTAAAGGAATTTTCTGACAAATTGCCATATATCTCCATTAAAAAGACTTCCGTAATGACAGCGTTCATTTAGGAGTTTTGTACTTTTTATTGAGGGAAACCTTTTGAAAAAGGGTTGGCTGATGCCCACCCCCCTTTGTCACAAGGTGACATCTCCCCATCCTATGGGGAGTACCCCTCAAACTTCCTTCCTAAAACTTTTGAGTGTTTTAGGAAAGGGATTCGGGGAAGAACCTTTCCTCAGAAAGGTTTGCCCCGATAAAGAGCAGAACTTCTGAATGAATGCCGTCATTAACGGAAGTTTTTTTGCAAAAAAAGCACCGCATAGGTCTTGGGAGACTTATGCGGTGCGTAAGAATCGGAAACCGAGAGCTAAATGAATCGTTGCTGTTCTCCAGATAATATCCCCTGATAATGGCAGCAGCATTTTCAATTTCCGATTTTTTGCTTTCTGTACAATCTGACTGTGTTTCTGTCGCACAATCTTTGTGCGGTGTTGCCTTAATATTAATCAACAGGCAGTTTGTCAACAAGTTCAAGCATGAACTTCTGCACAGCAAGTGCATCGAGGTTTGTCACGCCGTCTTTGCCGCCTGCAACATCTGCATTTGTAAGTCCCTGTGATGTGATGTGAGACTTGTCATTTCCCTTTATGCCGTACACATCAGGGTTTACCATGGACTGCATTATGAGTACAACGTCAGCCATATTTACCTGATCATCGCAGTTTGCATCGCCCCAGAGTATCTCATCGGAAGCTGATGTCATTGATGATGTTGTTGCGGTAGTTGTTGAAGTTGCTGTAGTTTTTGCTGTCGTTGAAGTTGTAGTTTGTGCGGTGGTCTTGGCAGTAGTAGTTACCGGCTGTGTCTTGCCGTCAGAAAGTCTGCCGTAGACGATGCCGCATCCGACGGTTGACATATAGACTGTACCGAATTCGTTCATGTCACCGACAATGAAGTTGCCGTTTCCTGTGCCGCCGTAGAGGTGGTCAGTGTTGGTGCATACCCATGTTTTGCCTGCGTCAGTTGAACGGTAGATGCCTTCTGCGTCATCCCAGTCAGGTTTGCCGTAGATATAGAGTGTATTCGGGCCGCCCGATTTTTCGGGAGCGCCGTAGCCTATTGACTTTACATAAGCGGCAGTTTCAAGCTTTTCGACTTTCTTGCCGCCGTCGGAGATGATGTACATACCGTTCCAGCCGACAGCCATTGCAACAGTTCCCTTTGAGACATATGCAAGGTCGCCTGTGTGGTCGCACTGGTCATATTTGCCGACTTGTATTTCGGTAAATGTAGCGCCGTAGTCCGTGCTAATATAGAAAGAATAGTGTGATTCTTCA
>JAZUGG010000055.1:0-20864 GCA_045641105.1 Ruminococcus sp.
GTTGATGTAGTGGTACTTGTGGTTGCGGATGTTGTAGTTGTCGTTGTTGTAGTGGTACTTGTGGTTGTAGATGTTGTAGTGCTCGTCGTGGTACTTGTTGTGGTTGTTGAAGTAGTAGTAATTCTCTCATCAACCATATCAACCTTTTCAAATTCAACTACCTTGCCGCCGCTGACTGTGAATGTCACGTCTGTTGCCTTTTCATATCCGTTCGGTGCAGCTAATTCACTTAATGTGTACTCGCCGTCCTCCAGTTTTACTAATGTAGCTTCATCACCTGACAGCCATACAAGCGCATTGCCTGTTCCATTGATTACAGTACATCCCTTGCCGACAATTATCTGTCCGTCATTAAAGACTATTGTCTTGCCTTCTTTGTCTGTACCTGTCAGTGTCAGTCTTGCTCCTGCAACTTCCTCTCCTCCTACATCTACCTTGTTTATCTGCACTTCTGCAAGTTTGGTTGTTGTGGTTGTGGATGTTGTTGTGGTTGTCGTGGTAGTGGTTGTTGTGGTTGTAGTAGTTGTTGATGTAGTGGTACTTGTGGTTGTCGTAGTTGTAGTGGTTGTTGATGTAGTGGTACTTGTGGTTGCGGATGTTGTAGTTGTTGTAGTGGTACTTGTGGTTGTAGATGTTGTAGTTGTCGTTGTTGTAGTAGTACTTGTGGTTGTAGATGTTGTAGTTGTCGTTGTTGTAGTGGTACTTGTAGTGCTCGTCGTGGTACTTGTTGTGGTTGTTGAAGTAGTAGTAATTCTCTCATCAACCATATCAACCTTTTCAAATTCAACTACCTTGCCGCCGCTGACTGTGAATGTCACGTCTGTTGCCTTTTCGTATCCGTTCGGTGCGGCTAATTCAATTAATGTGTACTCGCCGTCCTCCAGTTTTACTAATGTAGCTTCATCACCTGACAGCCATACAAGCGCATTGCCTGTTCCATTGATCACAGTACATCCCTTGCCGGCAATTATCTGTCCGTCATTGAAGATTATTGCATTGCCTTCTGAATCTGTACCTGTCAGTGTCAGTCTTGCTCCTGCAACTTCCTTTCCTCCTACGTCTACCTTGTTTATCTGCACTTCTGCTAGTTTGGTTGTTGTACTTGTTGTTGATGTGGTGGATGTTGTTGATGTAGTGGTACTTGTGGTTGTGGATGTTGTTGTGGTGGTTGTGGATGTTGTAGCTGTGCTTGTTGTAGTAGTTGTAACGATTGCCGCATCTACCATTATGATGTTTGCATCAGATGTAGCCTTGCCGTCTACAGAAATAACCTTTCCGTTTTCGATTACAAATTCTATATCTGTTGCTACCTCATATCCTGTTGGTGCTGCTATTTCGTGAAGCGTGTAGATACCGTCTGTCAGTGTTATTTCCGTTGCTGTTGTTCCTGATATCCACTTTAATGTTTCTCCGCTTCCTGAGATAAGTTCTGCTCCGTTGCCAGGCTCTATTTTTCCTTCTGCAAATTCTATTGCTCTGCCTTCTGAATCCCTGCCTGTCAGCGTAAGTTCTGCTCCGCTTATCTCCTCGCTGTATACATTCTGCTTGTCGATCTTTACTACTGCTGTTTCTGTTGGAACTGTTGTGCTTGTTGTTAATGTCGTAGTTGTAGTAGATGTTGTTGTACTTGTGGTTGTTGAAGTAGTAGAAGTAATTCTCTCATCAACCATATCAACCTTTTCAAATTCAACTATCTTACCGCCGCTGACTGTGAATGTTACATCTGTTGCCTTTTCGTATCCGTTCGGTGCAGCTAATTCACTTAATGTGTACTCGCCGTCCTCCAGTTTTACTAATGTAGCTTCATCGCCTGACAGCCATACAAGCGCATTGCCTGTTCCATTGATTACGGTACATCCCTTGCCGGCAATTATCTGTCCGTCATTAAAGGTTATTTCCTTGCCTTCTTTGTCTGTACCTGTCAGCTTCAGTTCTGCTCCTGCAACTTCCTTTCCTCCTACGTCTACCTTGTTTATCTGCACTTCTGCTAGTTTGGTTGTTGTACTTGTTGAGGTGGTTGTTGAAGTTGTGCTGGTCGTTGATGTAGTGGTACTTGTGGTTGTGGATGTTGTTGTGGTGGTTGTGGTAGTGGTTGTTGTGGTGGTAGTTGTTGTAGTCGTTGTGGTTGTGGATGTTGTAGTTGTCGTTGTTGTAGTGGTAGTTGTTGTAGTCGTTGTGGTAGTGGTTGTTGTTGTTGTTGTGGATGTTGTTGTGGTGGTTGTGGTAGTGGTTGTCGTTGTAGTCGTTGTGGTAGTGGTTGTAGTACTTGTCGTTGTTGTTGTCGTTGTTGTTGTCGATGTAGTTGTAGTAGTGCTTGTTGTTGTAGTAGTTGTTGTGGTGGTAGTAGTTGTGGTGGTGGTAGTAGTTGTTGCCTCTGCATCGCAAACAATAATTTTGTCATTTTCCTTATCAGCTACGTAATAGCCGTCATCATAGTTTGGATTGAAGTAATTTTTAAGTGTTGAACCCGAAGCGGATTTAATCTTTCCGTTTTCAACATCAAAAGTAAGCTTAGAAGAAATTACACTGTATTTTTTCTCTCCGACTGTAAAGTCATCGCCTGTTTCTTCAAGAATATATCTGCCGTTCGGAAGTCCGCTTATATACTTTGCAGCGCTGCCTGATATCCACTTGATACCTATAACCTTGCCTGATTCAGTTACGGTTTCAAAATCTCCTGAATTATCAGCAAGTACAGATGACCAGTCGATATCGGAATTAGTAATTTTCAGCGTTGCGCCCGGTAGTTCTTCCTTGCCTGCAATGTCTCGTTTATCGATGTTGACCGCAGAAATTGCATCATCGATAGTAATATTTCCGTCTTTGTCAACAGTTACAGAACCTGATGTAACAGCGCTGAGGCTATTTGGATCTACAACGCCGTTAATAATTGTAAAACGGAATGTTGAAACAACTTTGCATCCTTTAGGAGCAACAGTTTCTTCAAGTTCATATATACCGTCCAACAGTTTTGAAAGCTCTATTCTGTTTCCGGATAAAATCCATTCATTAATACCGGGATATGGGAATGCGTCTGAACCTAAAAGTATGTACTCCATAGGCGCAGTATCAATGGCTTTCAATTTGTATTCTGCTGTTCCTGCATCATCCGGAATTGGTTTTCCGCCAGCCATAGTCTTATTAATGACCATTCGTGAAAACGCATCAGCAACATATATCGTTTTTCCGTCATCTGACAGTAAAACTTTTCCGGTTTTATCCAACTTTAGATAACCAAATTCGTCCTTTTCATCATTATCATCATTGACTGATGTTATAACGTCAGAAACAATTCCGTTCGTATATGTAAAATCGAATTTTGTTACGACTTTATATCCGTCAGGAGCAATGGTTTCTTCCAGTGAATAATCACCGTTTTTGAGATTAGTCAATTTTATTCTGTTGCCTTTTATGTTTGTCTTTGACACTGCTTCAAGCGGTTCGCCGCCGTTTACATAAACGCCTTCCAGAGTCACTCCGTCTGTTTTGGATACAAGCTCATATTCAGCCTGACCCAATTCGTCCGGTAGCCACGCATCATAAATATCTGTTTTATCAATCGTTATTGTTTGATCGTTTTCTCTTTCATCTATCAGCGTAAGTGTCTTTTTGTCATCAGAAATCGTGGCTAAACCGTCTGAAATGCTCTCAACCACATTCAGAACGCCGTGGGTTATGCTGAATTTCATTGTGAGCGGCTTAAATCCTTCAGGACAGCCTGTTTCTGTAATAACATAAGTATCATCAGGAAGTCCCCAGATTGTACAGATATCACCATTGAAACCAATTGATTGATAGCCGTCATAATTGTAACCTGCAATAGTAAAATCTTTAGTATATTTATTTACTCTGACACCGCTGTTAAACACTTCTTTAACAGTACTATTATTATCATCATCATCAATATTCCGTTGCGGAGTAAGAGTAAATGACAGCTCCTTATATTTCTCAATTTTCTCTCCGTCAAAAGCTTCCTTGACAATTTCTATCTTTGACTGATCATTTCTGATAGCCAGTGTCTGACCATCATCACTAACAGTTCCGAATTCACTTTCAGTGATAACACCATCCTTTACCTTAAACTTAAAATTGTTTACAGGTACATAACCATTTGGAGCATAGTTTTCCGTAAGTGAATAGGTACCGTCAAGAAGATTGCCTATCTTTGTGTCAATACCCTTAAATGTATAGCACTGTTTGTTGTTTTTAAATGTTACGAGACACTCGGTCTCTTTTCCGTTTTTGTCAAATGTTGTTATGCCGAAAAGTCGTCCGTCAGCATCTTCTGCATACAATGAAAATTCAGCAGATGATGCATCTGAAGGAATATCGTACGTTTTACTTCCGCTTGTAAACGGAAGTTTATAACCTGCGTAATTATAAAAATCCTTTACAATTTCAATAGGAGGATGAGGTGTTCTCTGATCAAGAACAATTACATCATTGCCGCTGAGTACAAGTTCACCCAGCATTCCCTTACCGTTTTCATCAAGTGCAAGGGCACTTGTTATCTTGCCATTTTTTACTATTATAGTAATATCAGGGCCTTCAATAAATCCTTCAGGTGCTTTTAATTCTTTAAGGATATATTTGCCGTCTTTGAGTCCTTCAAAGTTTATTCCGTTTGATTTAAAAGTATACGAACCATCAGAATCCGCAGTAATTGTACTACCGTTCACCTTTACTCCTGAAAGTGATGCACCACCCTGCGGTGTGATCTTAAATTCAGCAAGACCTGCATCTGTATCTATCGGAATATGGAATGGAGCGCTATACTCACCGTTATTATCAGGGTATATAGCTGATGCTTTATTTACTATCTCCTCTTTTTTAATTCCGATAACGGTAGGCTTATCTTCAACAAGAATAACTCCGTCATCGACTTCCGCATTTTTAACACTGTCGTTATCAAGCTTTCCGTCAGATTTGACTTTGAATGTTACCGCAGAAGCAATGAGTTCATATCCGTCAGGTGCAGTAGTCTCTTTAAGTGTGTACTCACCCTCAGGAAGACCATAGACCTCCCAGACCTGATTTTTCTTTGAAGTCCATTCACTGACCTTGACACCATTTGAGTTATAAAGTTCAAGAACAGCGCCTTCAAGTTCTTCCTCACCTGTGATGTCGGTTTTATTGATCTTTATCGGATTTGTTTTTGTTTTTGCATCAGCGATTATGAGTTTGCTTCCGTCAAGGATAATTTCACCTGTTGTAACCGCCGTGATGCTTTCCTTTACAATTGCACCATTTTTAATAGTAAAGCTGAATGCTGACTTTGTACTGTCATCGGAAGAAGTGATCTTCTCATATCCATTAGGTGCAGTTGTTTCTTCAAGAGTATATGTTCCGTCAGGAATACTGATAAGTCTCAGCGACTTATCACCTGATCTCCATTTCAGTACCGTATCACTGTCCGTGATCTCATACTGTCCGTTTTCAAGTGAAGAACCGCTTTTCTTTTCAGAATTTCCGACTGAACTGTCGCTGAATGTTACAGCGGAATTATCAGATTTCTTACCGGTAAGCTTCATTTCAGCGCCGGCAAGTTCATCTTTTCCGCCTACTGAGACCTTGCTTATTTCAAAGCCGTCCTGCTTTGTATTTGTAATGTCTATTGAGCCGCTACTGCCGGAAATACTGTTGTTCTTATACGAAGGAACATATCCGCCGACACCTTTGGTTTCTTCTATGTAATATCTGTATTCGTCACCATTGCTGTCCTTAGTCAGAAGACCTGTCCAGCTGATATCCCATGATTTATTTCCGCCTGCATCGACCTGCGGAAGTGTCTGAACCGCAATTTCTTCGGAAACAGGAAGAACCTTGCCGTCTTTTACAGTAAACGGCAAACCAATATTTCCAACATCAGAAGAAAAAGTAAGTTTGTGCTGTCCGTCAGAATATCCGCTTGCCGAAACAGTTTTGTCAGTGTTCAGTTTCAGGAGAACAGTGCCGTCAGATGACGTAATAGCTTTTCCGCCGCTGCCTAAACTGAGAACATTTCCGTTTTCGTCTTTTCCTTTGCCGTACATACCTCCGATTATCTTATCGGAAACCGAATTGAAGAAGTTTATCGGCATTCCCTCACGGTAAAGGGTAACTTCAACTGAATCATTCAGATGTTTGTCTCCGCCGTCGCTCCAGCCTTTTGAGACTGTTACCTTGAGCTTGTCATTGTCTGTGACAGGTTTCAGCGGCTTGCGGAAGAATGCCATATGGGTTTCATTTTTGGCTTCGATATTGTCAGCAATAATATTACCGTTAATCTGCTCTACCGAAACATCCGAACCGGGGGCAAGAACACATCCGAACGGTATGCCGCTGCTGGAGAAAGAAATTTTTGCGCCGCCTGACGGAGGATTATAGAAGTTATAAAGTATATTTGTTCCGTAGTGTACGGTTTCCTCACCGATTGACGGATCATATGTTCCGTCGCCGATAAGTGAATATGAATACTGCGGATTGATTTTGACCTCTTTTAAACTTCCTTTAAGGTCGATATTGACGATAACCGTCTGGTCGCTTCCGTATTCCATAAGATTCTTACTTGAATCGCCTATCAGATTGATGCCCTTATAACTTATACTTCCAAGGTTTGCATCATCACCGTCAAGATTTATGACATTCATTCCTGAAGGATTCAGGTTGACTGTATAACCCGATGATGTTTTTTCAAGGATACCTGCCGTAGGCTCAAAATCGCCGTAGCTGTCAGAAAGTGCAAGATACTGCTCTTTCAGGGCATCCCAGTCAAAATAATCCTTGCTTGCATGTGCAACATATGCATCATCATGAATATTTGAAGAAATTTTCATATAATAGCTTGAAGATGCCTTGCTTCCGTTATAGACCACAACTGACGACTCACCGAAAAGTTTCGTCGGATAAGGAACAGGTGTGTTTTCCAGAAGTGTCATGTTGCCCATATTGTCGTATACACGCTGAGGTGCCATATACATCTCATAATCTTCCGGCAGAAAGATATCTGTAAGGCGATTCAGCATGACATTTCCATATTTTGCGTTATTATTCGCCCAGTCGCTGTCAAACTGTGCCTGCCAGTTTATTTCGTCCGTTATGACACTGAGCAGTCGTCCGACCTCAATATTCGGACTTGCGAACATTGAAGCATTGACATTATAGACAGGTGTTGCAACGTTACCGTTGATATGGTTTCCGTTTGTAAGCGATTCAAAGGCAAACAGATGGAAATCGCCTGCAACTCCGAGCGGGCCGCCTGTATACCATATTGACGATTCATAAGGCGTAGTTACTACCATTGCCCCGTCTGATGCAATGTTGTCCGCTTTGACTTTCTCAATGTGATTATAATCCGACAATCCGTAAGTAATCGCCATAAGTGCCGAGGTAATGCCGCTTATAATACGTTTGCCAAGAGGTTTTTGGGTATGTTCCTTCATAGTATGCTCCTTCCCTTATTATGAAAATCAGGAATTACACGTCTTTTTCAGAATCAAAAAAGCACAAAGTTCCCCGAAATGTGTTTCGATATTTATATTATAGCATAACTGTATACAAAATGCAATATTTATATATGGTATAATAAATAGAAAATTAAACTGTTTTTTTGTGAGTTCATACAACATTTTGTTGTTTGTGCTTAATAAAAAGTATTTTTTTCTTTTTTAACCTGGAATTATTTGATATTTTTGATATTTTTCCTTCATTGTTTTAACTTTATCTATTTTTATAATATACTCTTTGTAATATATCGCTTTACTATTACATTTCTCAATTTTTTTGCATTATCAAACAAAAAAATGACAGCACCGCAAAAAGATACGGCACTGTCATAATTGAACAAAGCTTTTTGAACCTTATTTTTTCTTTCCGCAGTTTTTGTCAAATGACGGATTGCAGGCATAGAAATTCTTTGAATTCAGATTATCCTGTGTAAGCCGCAGTGCCTCGCCAAATCGCTGGAAATGCACTATCTCACGCTCTCTCAGGAATCTTATCGGATCACGCACATCAGGATCATCCGCAAGTCTCAGGATATTATCATAAGTTGTTCTTGCCTTCTGTTCTGATGCCATATTCTCATGAAGATCGGTTATTATATCACCCTTTGACTGGAAATATGTCACTGTAAAAGGCGCTCCCGATGCCGCAACAGGATAGATGCCCGTCGTATGGTCAACGAAATACGTGTCAAATCCGCTCGTCTTGATCTCGTCAATAGAAAGATTTTTCGTAAGCTGATAAAGTATAGCCGATATCATCTCAACGTGCGCAAGTTCCTCTGTGCCTATATCGGTAAGCAGTCCCTTCACTTCACCATACGGCATTACATAGCGCTGATTAAGATATCGGAGCGATGCCGCAAGTTCGCCGTCAGGGCCTCCGAGCTGACTGATAATTATCCTGGCAAGCTTTGCATTAGGTGTCTTGATATTAACGGGATACTGCAATTTTTTCTCATACTGCCACATAACTTATCTCCTTTCCCACGGCCATGGGCCATCTACCCATTTCCAGTGTTCCGAACTGTTGTTCTGCTCAGGTGTAAGCGGGGCGAAACGCTCTGTATATTCCTGAACGCACTTGTTTTTCAGTACTGTATACTTATTATATAGTTCAAGAGCACGGCGGCAGTCAGGATGCGTATCAAGATAGAGATCCAGTTCCTTAAGTGAAAAATCATATTTTTTTATCTTGCCAAGAAGCATACACTGTTCATTCATCAGCGCATCTCTCCTCTCTCAAACGGAAAATCAAGTTCAGGAAAAAGTGTACCTCGTGTCAGTGCATTCTCCTCATCATATACCTCACCCCATTCCTGAAACGGCACATACGCCATTGCCGGAGGAGTATTTTTCGGGAAACGTGTCATACCGTCACCTGACGGCTTATATTTTCTGTCATAATCAGGTGAAAAACTGCGTCGTTCCCTGTCATGCATGAAAATCTCATCAGCATTGTCAAAAACGTTGAAATTCATACATAAATCCCCTTTCTTAAAGAAAACTTTTTTCAAGTGTGCAGGGAAATATGCTCTCCGCACAGTACATATTATGAATAAGGTGGAGAAAATGTTACTGTCCATTGTGCGTTTTAACATATTGCGTAAATTTCTGTTTGTGTGCATTGACTATTTAACACAAAACGCATTGACTTTTATATACCTATATGATATAATGATAAAAAACATGAAGAACACAGAAAGGGTGAACGTTATGGAGATAAGATATATAACTCCTGATGACAACCTGTCAGAAATCAGCAAAATCTATGAAAAAAGCTGGAAACATACTTACAAGGGAATGCTGTCAAAACGCTATCTCAACAGTATTACTGAGGGCGAATGGATAGAAAAGATCAGCAAATGCGGAACAAATTCGCTGGTAATGCTTCATAATGGCGAATATATCGGCACTGTCAGTTTCGGAAATTCGCACATTTCACAGTTTGACGGCTGGGCTGAGATATTCTCGATCTACTTCCTTCCAGAATATACGGGACAGGGACTTGGCATCATTCTTATGAACCATGTTATTGCCGAACTGCGCAGACTGGGCTATCAGCATATTCTTCTTTTTGCCCTTGAACAGAATTTATCGGCTATTCATTTTTATGAGAAATACGGCTTTACCACAAGCGGTATCATGATGAAGAACCGATTCGGACGAAAAGTCGTAAATGAAGTTATGTATGTTTACGATTTACAGCAAGAGTATACAAGCAGATATATTTCATAAAACAATAAGGACAGCCCGCACAGACTGTCCTTATTTTTGTTTACTTAGCTGCTATGAAAATCGATACACCAAGCAGACTTACTATTGTCATTATAATGCCTGCAAGCAGAACGCCAAGAATAACCGCAACTACACTTTTCTTGAAATCAAGATTAAGAAAGCTTGCGGCAAGCGTACCTGTCCATGCACCTGTTCCGGGAAGCGGTATTCCTACAAAAAGAAGCAGTGCAAGGAACATTCCTTTACCAGCCTTTTCGGTAAGGGCTTTTCCGCCTTTTTCGCCCTTTTCAAGACACCATGTGAAAAATTTACCGATTACAGGCTTGTCCTTGCCCCATTCAAGAATTTTTCTCGCAAAAAAGAAAATAAACGGAACGGGTATCATATTTCCTATCATACAAAGAGGCAATACCTTATACCAGTCAAGACCTGCTGCAACTCCGAACGGCACTCCGCCTCTGAGTTCAACGATAGGCACCATTGAAATCAAAAATGCTAATAAATACTTCAAAAACATATTTTTTCTCCCTTTCATTCTAAACGTCATAATATTTTTTATTATCGCATATTTATTGTAAATAGTCAAGTCCTTTCCTGATATTATTTTTTATATACCTGTATCAAGCCTGCTTTCAGGATTTTTTATTTTTTATTTAGCGATTAAATATTCATATTAATTCACAAATAATTATTGACAAAACAATATCTGTGTGATATAATCCACATAACGTAGAAAATATGTCAGATTATACTATATGATATTTTTTGCGCACTGCATTTAGGGGATGCAGAAAAATTTATTTTTAGGAGAATTTGTTATGAAAAGCAAAAGAATTGCCGCAGCTATGGCTGCAATCGCTCTCATCGGCTCAATCAGTGCCGCTGAACTTTCACCTCTTGCCCTTACTTCGCCATTAACGGCATCAGCAGAGGAAACAGCCCAAGCCAAAACTAAGCATATATCTTTATACTCTGTTTCTGATCTTGAAAAATATCTCGGATTCAAAGGTGGCAAGGAACTTGTTATTCCTGAAACCGTTACTGTTGACGGTACGGAATATATAATTGATGATATCAACGGAGAGGCTATTTACAGATCAGGCGTAGAGTCAGTAACTATTCCGAAAACAATCGGCACTGTAAGCCGCTTTAATTTTACAAACTGTACATTCTTAAAAAATGTTATCCTTTCTGACGGAATAACAGCAATTGATGAACATACATTCAACATTTGCCACTCACTTGAATCAATTACAATTCCTGACAGTGTAACTTCAATTGGAGATTACGCATTTAGTGACTGCAAAAATCTGAAATCTCTTGAAATTCCCGACAGTGTAACTCATATTGGTGAATCGGCATTTTCCGGCTGTTCGGGACTCGAATCTCTGAAACTTCCGTCTGGCATCACAAAAATAGAAGAACGTACTTTTGCGTATTGTGGTGTAAAAGAACTGATAATTCCCGAAGGCGTTACAGAAATTGACAGTTCGGCTTTTGGTATTAATAATATTGAATCCATAAAATTACCTTCAAGTTTAGAAAAAATCAGCGGAGATCATGTTTTATTTGCAGGCTGTCAGAATATTAAGTCAATTGAATTTTCTGACACTCCTGTTGAAATGGACTTTGCTAACCTTGATCTGTCATCTTCCAGAATGTTAGAATATGTAAAACTTCCTGTAGGAATAAAAGAACTGCCTAAAAATTTTTTCTTGAGTTTGTCAAAACTGAAAACAGTCATTTTACCTGAAGGACTTGAAAAAATCGGCTCTGAGGCTTTTATAGGCTGTGACTCACTTGAATCGCTCACCCTGCCGAAATCCGTAACCGAAGTTGCTCCTGATGCTTTCAGAGGTTGTGAGTTAAAAGAAATAACTATCCTGAATCCTGAACTTGATTTTGAACCGGATCATGAATTTGTTCCTGAACTTGAAACCGTATACGGCTATGCAGGTTCAACCGCACAGGAATTTGCTGAAAAAAATTCTCTGGAATTTATTGAGATCAAAGAAGATGATGCAGACAGCGGAGACAAATCTGAAACATCAAAGGAATCAAAAACCAGGCATATGACATTAACTTCTGTTTCTGATCTTGAAAAATATCTCGGATTCAAAGGTGGCAAGGAACTTGTTATTCCTGAAACCGTTACTGTTGATGGTACGGAATATATAATTGATGATATCAACGGAGAGGCTATTTACAGATCAGGCGTAGAGTCAGTAACTATTCCGAAAACAATCGGCACTGTAAGCCGTTCTAATTTTAAAAACTGCACATTCTTAAAAAATATTATTCTCTCTGACGGAATAACAGCAATTGATTATGAGGCATTTTCCCTTTGCCAGTCACTTGAATCAATTACAATTCCTGACAGTGTAACTTATATTGGTGATGGGGCATTTTATGGCTGCGAAAATCTTGAATCCCTTAAACTTCCGTCAGGCATTACCAAAATAGAAAGATCTACTTTTTTGGACTGTGGTGTAAAAGAACTGGTAATTCCTGAAGGAGTTACAGAAATTGAGAGTGCCGCTTTTAATTATTTTAATGGTGAATCTATAAAATTCCCTTCAAGTTTAGAAAAAATCAGCGGAGAATTTGATTTATTTGGAACCTGTATAGATCTTAAATCAGTTGAATTTTCTGATAATCCTGTTGAAATGGAATGTCCCGTCATTAACCTATATCATTGCAGAGATTTAGAGTATGTAAAACTTCCTATCGGAATAAAAGAACTGCCTCTTTGCTGCTTTATGAGTTTGTCAAAACTGAAAACAGTCATTTTACCTGAAGGACTTGAAAAAATCGGCTCTGAGGCTTTTATGGGCTGTGACTCACTTGAATCGCTCTCCCTGCCGAAATCCGTGACTGAAATCGGAGACCACGCTTTTGAAGGCTGTGGATTAAAAGAGTTGACTATTCTTAATCCTGAACTTTCAATTGAAATAGTACCGTATGACCTTCGTTATCTCGAAACTGTATACGGCTATGCAGGTTCGGCCGCACAGGAATTAGCTGTTAAGAATAACGCAAAGTTCATTGCGATCAGTCAGGACGAAAATACGGGTGCTGTAAATATCAAAGGCGATGCAAACTGCGACGGTTCAATTAATCTTGCTGACACGGTAATGATAATGCAGGCACTTGCAAATCCTGATAAATACGGCATCAACGGCACCGATGCATCACATATCACCCTTCAGGGCACAAAAAATGCTGATGTTATCGGTAATGACGGAATGACCAACAATGATGCACTTTCCGTACAGAAATTTAAGCTTGATCTTATTGCTTCACTGCCTGAAATAGAATAATATACGGACAATTATCACGCCGCACACAGTCTGAAATACGGCTTTGTGCGGTTCTGTGTTTACGCAGTATTGTCCGAAATACCGGAGGTTCAAAATGATATCCAAAGTTTTTACCGCAGTATGTACTGCTGCGATTATGCTTACATCTGCTGCTGACAATGCCATTATCGGGATCGCAGATATATCTGCCAACACATCATCTTCGGAAACGACTGAACCCGAAACCGAAGTTTCAGCTGATATTCTCACGATCAATTCAAAGGAAATGCTACTTGAAATTCTTGGAACAGACGAACTGCCGGAACAGCTTGTAATTCCTGAAAAAGCTGAATATGACGGCAGGATCTGTACCATAACAGAATTGGACAGCACAAAATTTTTTGATTCAAACGTAACCTCCGTAACTATTCCCGGCACTTTTCAAAGCGTTGGCAGGAGCACCTTTCAAGGCTTCAGAAATCTCAGCAAAGTTATTCTTTCAGAAGGAATTGAAACAATATTGACAAATGCATTTCAGCAATGCTCAACTCTGAAATCAATAACCATGCCTGACAGTTTAAAAATGATCGGAAGCTGCGCATTTTATAACTGCACTTCCCTTGAACATATAAAACTGCCGCCAAATATTATCTATATTCAGCGCAGTACATTTGAAAACAGCGGCATCAGATCAATTGAACTTAACGAAGGAATAACCGAAATATATGAAACCGCCTTTTCAGGCTGTACTCAGCTCGAAGAACTGAATTTTCCTTCAACTCTGAAAAGACTTTACGGCAATCAGGATTTTCGTTCATGTACAAGTCTGCGATCTGTTGATTTTTCCAAGTGCAGTGCCGTTATTGATAAATTTGACTTTTCATTGATGCAGTCACTGGAATCAGTTGCTTTGCCATGCGGAACTTCTGAAATTCCTGCAAGTGCTTTCAGTAAATGCACCTCTCTTGAAAGCGTTATTCTTCCTGACGGACTGAAATCCATAGGCAAATCCGCATTTGAATACTGCTCAAAGCTGCCTTCTGTTCATATTCCTGACAGCGTTACATATATAGGAAATTCAGCCTTTGTTTTCTGTTCTGCTCTTAATGATTTCAATATTCCTGAAAATATTTCTGAAATCGGAATGTATGCATTCAAAAACTGCGGCGATAATATTTCTCTCGTTCTTCCTGAAAGTATCAGAACACTCAGCGATGATGCATTCAGAGATAATATAATAAATAATCTGACAGTCCGTAATCCTGAGATCGGCAATCTTTTTTCTGCATTTTCAGACTGCAAAATAGCCTCAATTTCATCTTTTCCAAACTCAACTGCCCGAAATTTCGCTGAATCTCAGAATATTAACTTCAAATTCCTTGATGAAGAAACACCTGCCCAAAGCAGTGAACTGACTATCAATTCCCTGTCATTTCTGATTGAATTGCTT
Organism: Ruminococcus sp.; assembly: GCA_045641105.1. Taxonomy (GTDB): domain Bacteria; phylum Bacillota; class Clostridia; order Oscillospirales; family Ruminococcaceae; genus Ruminococcus. The sequence continues at coordinate 14,469 of JAZUGG010000055.1, forward strand.
GATATGGATACTATCCCGCATGAACTTTTTATTCCCGAAACCGTAAATATTAATGAGTCTGAATACACAATAACAGGTCTCGGCAGCGGGCTGTTTCAGAGATGCTATGAATTAAAAGCCGTATATCTGCCTGAAACCGTAAAATCTATAGAAGCCGGCGCTTTTCTGGGATGTTCAAATCTGACCTCAATAAACTTTCCTAACGAAATAGCAGAAATAAAAAACAATACATTCAACGGATGCATATCACTTAAAAAAATCGTACTTCCACAAAGCACAGTCCAAATTGACAGTGATGCCTTTTCAAACTGCTATCAACTTAAAGAAATAGTTTTTCCTGATTCGCTGACAACGATCGGTGACGGTGCATTTTATCATTGCCGCAGTCTTACTGCTGTAAATCTGCCGCAAAATCTTGAAACAATAGGAAAAGCTGCATTTGATGAATGCAATTCATTAAGATCTGTCACAATTCCTGATTCTGTTACGGAAATAGGCGAAAATGCATTCAATGGCTGCAAAATACTTGGAAAAATTAATATTCCAAATAACCTGAATCAGATAAGGAACGGCTTGTTCTGCTCTTGTATGGACATTAAAGAGATCAGGATTCCTGATTCAGTAACTGAAATCGGCGAACGTGCTTTTGAAGGCTGTATTTCACTGAAAACAATCACTATTCCTGAAAATGTAAGTATAATCAATTCAAATGCTTTTAAAAAGTGTGCATCTCTCAAAGAAGTTATAATCCCGAAAAATGTTTCAAAAATCGGCAAGGATGCGTTCAGAAATTGTCAGTCTCTTGAATATTTTGAGATACAAAACGCCGACTGCCGAATTCAGAATGCCCTCATTTCAGAATGCTCCAGCCTGATATCTGCTGTATATCCCGAGAACATTAAAATAGATGACAATATTATACTTAACAACTGCTGTCAGCTTAAAGAATTAATACTTCCAAAACAAAATATCCAGCTTAATTCAAACAGCTTTTCTTACCTTCCAAACCTTGAAAAGCTTGTTCTTCCGCTGAATATCGTATCTATCCCGAGTTATCTGCTGTCCGGATGTCCTAATGTCATTTCGCTTGAACTTCCCGAAAAAGTAAATTTTGTTGAGTCCAATGCTTTTACAGACAGCAATCTGACGGATCTTATGGTAAAAAATGCTGACTGCAGCAATATCGAAGCTGCCATTGCCGAAAGCAGAATTCAAACTGTCTATGGCTTTGATAATTCAACAGCGCAGTCTGCAGCAGAACAAAATGGTATCAGCTTTGTAAAAATTTCTCATTCAAATGATTCATCAAACGGTTACAAAGTCCCGGGTGATGCAAACTGCGACGGCAAAGTTGACATTGCAGACTCTGTTCTTATTATGCAGGCAATCTCAAATCCGACAAAATATGGCGTAAAAGGCACAAATGAATCTCATCTTACATCTGACGGACTGATAAATGCCGATGTCTGCGGAAACGGTGACGGTATGACAAATAATGATGCTCTTGCCATTCAGAAGTTCCGCCTTGATATAATCAGAACACTGCCTGAAACCGATACATATGACAATAATGAAACTCTTTTGATACAATGACAAAACGAAAGGAGGAAATTTATGAAAGCTAAAACTTTAGCCGCATTATGTTCAGCAATTATCATGATTCTGAGTTCAGCCGCAGCAGATCAGTGCTTTCAGACACCTCTCATATATTCTTCCGTTTCGGCAGAGACACAAATCGCAGCAGACGAAATTTTTATTGAAAACAGCAATTATTCTGATATCCTCGGACTTGACGAAATCCCTGCCGACTTTTCAATTCCCGAAACCGTTTCCTATCATGGAAAAGAATTTACGGTCACAGGCATAGGCTGTAATGCTTTTTCAGGAGTAAATAACCTCAGAACACTCAAAATTCCGCCGACCGTCAGGATAATTCAGGATAATGCCTTTTCAGAATGCCATTCCCTTGAATCCGTGGAATTTTCGGAAGGACTTACAGAACTTGGCAGCAATGTATTCTACTGCTGTGACAGTATCGAACAAATAAAACTTCCCGAAAGCCTGAAAAAAATCGGCGATCACCCGTTTAAGCGCTGTCGCAGCCTGATATCTGTTGAATTTCCCGAAAGGGTTGACGAAATACACAGCCTGTTCTTTTCAGACTGCACGGAATTGCAGTATATAAAGCTTCCACAAGGACTTACAGTACTTGAAACGCTTTGTCTGAGCGGACTTGCAAAACTTGAAAACATCATACTCCCAGACGGACTTGAAGTAATTGAACACGGCGCTTTTATTGGCTGTGAAAGCCTGAAATATCTGAAACTCCCCGACAGCGTTTCTGAAATAGGCGAAGGGGCATTTTTTAATTGCACATCTCTTGAATCCATCTCAATTCCCGAAGGCGTGACAGACATTCATGCTCAGACATTCAGCAGATGCATAAGCCTTTCAGCGGCATTTCTCCCCTCATCGCTGAAAAGCATCGGTTCACAGGCTTTTATGAAATGCACTTCACTGCATTCGCTGATTCTGCCCGAAAATCTCTCAGAATTCGGACAAGCTCCTTTTCTTATGAGCGGACTTGAAGAAGTGACCGTTATGAATAATGAACTTGACAATATCAGCGCCGTTCTTGCAGGGGCTGACGGTCTCAGAACTATCTGCGGCGGCAGTTCAGCGGCACGGAATTTCGCTGAAAGCAATGGCATTGCGTTTATTCCTGAAGATAATTATCTGAAAGGCGATGCCAACTGCGACAGCATTGTTGACCTTGCTGACGTTGTACTTATCATGCAGGCATCTGCAAATCCTGAAAAGTACGGTCTGAACGGTTCGGACAAAGGACATATCACCGCTCAGGGAATATCAAATGCCGATGTTGCAGGAAACGACGGTATGACAACTTATGATGCACTTGTTATCCAGAAATATAAACTCGGTCTTATAGAAACACTCTGATAACAATGCGGACACTTTTTGTTGGGATACATGAAGTATCCCTGATTTTTTGCCATTTCGTATACAAATTTCGCAAATGCGCTTGACATTCAGGACAATATGTCCTATAATAATATTAAAACAGCACTGCACAATCTGAACCGAACCAGTAAAAACCCGTTTTGAGTAAGAAAAAACAGATAGGTGCAGCAGATGCAAGGAAAGCCCTTGAAGGCGTGCTGTCGCACTCCAAGAGGGATTGACACAGCATATGCTGTACATAGCTGTTTTTTCTCAGAAGGGGTTTTTAGAGGTGCCCTTTATGTGGTGTAATAATACTAAGGAGGTCTCTTTCATGCATGAATTAATATGTCCAAAATGCGGTCAGTCATTCACAGTTGATAATGAAGGCTATGCTTCAATACTCCAACAGGTCAGAACCGAGGAATTCAACAAGGATCTCGAAAAACGCACCTCTGAACAAAGCGATTTTCTGAAAGAAAAATTTGAAAAGGATATTCAGCTCAGATTAAATGAGGCTGAAAAGAATAAAAATGAGGAGATAAGTAAGCTCAATATTGAAATACAAAGACTCAATTCAACTATCGAGCAGAACAGCACTGATTTTGAGCTTACTCTCCAGAAATCTGCCGCTGACAGAGACAATGAGATAACCAAGCTCCGTGAACAGCTTGCAAATCTTGCTGAAAAAGCCGAACTCACTGCTAAGGATGAGGTCAACAAGGCGGTTTCTGAAAAGGACAGTGAGATAAGCAAGCTCAATATTGAAATACAAAGACTCAATTCAACTATTGAGCAGAACAGCACTGATTTTGAACTTACTCTGCAAAAATCTGCCGCTGACAGAGACAATGAGATAACCAAGCTCCGTGAACAGCTTGCAAATCTTGCCGAAAAAGCCGAACTCACTGCTAAGGATGAGGTCAACAAGGCGGTTTCTGAAAAGGAAAGCGAAATAAGCAAGCTGAATATTGAAATCCAGCGGCTCAAAGCAGATGCAGAACAATCAGAAAACCGTCAGGCTATTGCTGTAAATGATGCTGTAAATGCTGAAAAACAGCAGTATGAATCCAGACTTGAAGCCGAAAGCAAAGAACTGAACGAAAAAAACATACGCATTATCGAACTTGAAAATGAGCTGAAAAATAAGGAAAATGAGTTCCAGCTTGAACTCAGGGATAAAGTTTCCGAAATTGAAAAAGAACGTGATATCCGCTATGCACAGTATGAATCTGACCTGAAAGCACAGAATGAAAAGCTTGAATACTACAAGGATATGAAAACCCGTCTTTCTACGAAAATGGTCGGTGAATCGCTTGAAAAGCACTGTGAGAACCAGTTCAATATTATCCGCATGACTGCCTTCAGGAATGCAGAATTTGAAAAGGACAACACCGTAACTGACGGCAGCAAGGGTGACTATATCTACCGTGAATGCGATGACGATGGCACGGAAATAATCTCGATTATGTTTGAAATGAAAAACGAAATGGATACAACTGCCACAAAACACAAAAATGAGGACTTCTTCGCTAAGCTTGATAAAGACAGGATCAATAAAAAATGTGAATATGCCGTGCTTGTTTCCATGCTTGAAGCCGATAATGAACTGTATAACACAGGTATTGTCGATGTCTCCTACAAATATGAAAAAATGTATGTTATCCGCCCGCAGTTCTTCATACCGATGATCACCATTCTGCGAAATGCCGCAATGAATACGCTTCAATACAAGAGACAACTTACTGAAATGCGCAATCAGGATATCGATATTACACACTTTGAGGAGAAGATCGAGGACTTTAAAAAAGGATTTTCAAGAAATTATGACCTTGCCTCCAAACAGTTTGATGAAGCCATCAAGGAAATCGACAAGTCCATCGCAGCCATGACTAAGGTCAAGGAAAAACTCGAAAGTTCGCTGAATAATCTCCGCCTTGCCAACGATAAGGCTCAGAAACAGCTGACTATCAAATCCCTCACCAAAGGCAACGAAACTATGATAGAAATGTTCGGTGCTCTTGAAAATGAGGAATAATCTCCTCCTGTCGCCGATATTTTTTGATTATAGGGCATCTCTAAAAAACATTTTTTAGGGATGCCCTATACATTATTTTATTATATACCTATTGACAAATTCAATAAAAAGATATATACTTTACTTAGAAAATATGTTGAGGAGGAACGTATGACAGAGTATCTTACCAAATACATGGAAGAAGTCGCAAAAAGACTTGCGGAATGCAGTACACCTGAAGAACTTGATGCATTACTTGAAGAACACAGGGACAAAATAGCATATATGCAGCATGAACGTATCGTACATTTTCTTGTGACCATGATGTTTGCACTCATTCTCTGCATCTTTATGGCTGTAGTGATATTTAAGGCAAATCTCGCAGTCACGGTTCTTGTTACAATAATTCTCGTTCTTCTTGCATTCTATATCAAGCATTACTACTTTCTTGAAAATACCGTGCAGAAGATGTACAGAGTATATGACGATATTCTTGCAAAAAGAAAAGCTATGAAGGTAACTGCGGATGACTAAGAAAGAAATTGCTTCACTTGCCTTCGCAGAGCTTGAAAAACTGTATCCTGATGCCGAATGTTCGCTTGTTTACTCAAAACCGTATGAACTTATGTTTGCGGCAAGACTTGCGGCACAGTGTACAGATGCCCGTGTTAATATTGTCACAAAGACATTATTTAAAAAGTATCCGACGCTCGAAGCCTTCGCTGATGCCGATATTACAGAGCTTGAACAGGATATCAAGCCCTGCGGCTTCTATCATACCAAAGCCAAAAGCCTTAAAGAAATGGCTGGACAGCTTATAAATGATTTCGGCGGAAAAGTGCCTGATACAATGGAAAAACTGCTTACTCTTTCGGGAATAGGCAGAAAGACCGCAAATCTTATGCTCGGAGACGTTTTCGGGAAACCTGCGATCGTCACCGACACTCACTGCATACGCATTACAGGGCGGCTCGGACTTACGAAAAATAAGGAGCCTGCAAAGGTTGAAAAAGACTTGCTCAAGGTGCTTGAGCCTGCAACATCATCCGATTTCTGCCACAGGATAGTAGAATTCGGGCGTGACATATGCAGAGCAAGAAGTCCGAAATGCACTGAATGTCCTCTTAATTATTTCTGCAAATACTACAGACAGCCGTCTGAAAAGGCAAAATAATACCATTTCAGACACACGACAAACATGACTTACAATCGAAAGGAGCAATTGATATGTTATTTACTTTTGAACTTGACACCCCAAAACAGGGCCTCGTAGACACCACCAAAGAGGTTGAAGCCGCAGTAAAAGAAAGCGGCGTATATGAAGGTATCTGCGTGATCTTCTCCCCCCACACCACAGCTTCAATTACAATCACAGAAAATGTTGATCCAGAACTTAAATCTGACTTTATCATGGGAAT
>JAZUGG010000056.1:0-13828 GCA_045641105.1 Ruminococcus sp.
CCATATCAGATACGCTGAAACACCCAAAAGTTTTAGGAAGGGAGTTTGAGGGAGAACCCTTTTTCAAAAGGGTTTCCCTCAATAAAAAGTAAGATATAACAGAAAAAGCGCTGTTTTTATAACAGGTTTATATTTTAATGACGATGCAGGTGATGTTATCCTGACCGCCGTTTTCAATTGCTTTGTTTACGAGACGTTCTGCTGAATTGGAATGTTCTCCCGAAAGTATCTCAGTTATTTCTGCTTCACTGCACATATCAGAAAGACCGTCGGAACACAGCAGAAGTACGCCTTTTCGTATATCGACCGGTTCATACGACTGTGCTTTCAGACCTATCCAGCGTGTATCGATTCCGAGAAAAGTTGTCAGCTTATGTGCATCGGGAGTGGATTTTGCCTCGTCCTCGGTAAGAATATTTGACTTTACCTTTCGGCTTGCAACGGTATGGTCATCGGTTATTTGACGCAGTACACCGCCTTTGCAGAAATATGCACGGCTGTCTCCAAGGTTGAAAATATAAGCTGTATTCCTTCGCAGACAAGCCATCACAAGGGTACTGCCGCTCAGATTTGCTCTTTTAGCATAAACCATTCCTGAAATGCGGTTATTTGCTTCGGTGGCGAGTGCATTTACGTTTTCGGGGAGATTTTCAGGCTTTGAGGCATTCAGCACATATGAGAAATGCGCAATAGTCCTTGCGGCAATGGATGATGCTTCATCGCCGAACTGCTCACCGCCTATGCCGTCACAGACTGCAAAAACATAGCGTTCCGAGTGGTTGAGAATACGATTTCCTGCCATATTTTCCTTTGCACGAGTTCCGAGACCGTCAATGAAAAGGTCATCCTCATTTTTTGTACGCACTTTTCCGACGTTTGAGGCATAGCTTATGCGTACAGTTTGCTTGCCGATATTCTTGTGCAGAACCATGTCGAAAAAATCTGAAATTGCACCCATAAGCTCACCTCCTTGATTTTCTGCCATATAATTATACCACATATATGTGAATAAATCAAGGGCGGCAGGAGTGTTCAACAAAATCTGCTTGCATTTGCGCTGAAAATGAGATATAATAATTCATGGGTATTTTTTTTCGAGGGGTGATATCGATGAGAAAATATGACGTGACAGTTGTTATTCCTGCGCATAATGAGGAAAAATATGTGGCAAGATGCATCAGGTCAATAAAAAAATCTGCGGCTAATTTTGGCGGCACTGTTGAGATAATAGTTGTCTGCAACCGCTGTACCGACAGAACAGCTGAAATTGCCGAGAAATATGGTGCCCGTGTGCTGTTCAATGAGGACAGATGCATTGCACTTGTGCGCAATACAGGCATAAAAAGCGCTCGTGGCAGAATTGTCATGACGATTGACTGCGATAACAGAATGACAAAGGGTACGATAAGTGAAGTATATCACCTGATAAAAAGCGGAAAATACATCGGCGGCGGCGCAAATATGCGATTTGAAAGATATTCCGTTCCGCTTTGGCTGAATGATATGATGTGCCGCATAGGATTCAGACTCACGGGGCTTTACTGCGGAATTTTCTGGGCTGAAAAGAGTACATTTGATGCAATAGGCGGATTTGTTGACAAACGTGCAATGGAAGATGCCGCAACCGCAAAAATGCTTAGAAACTACGGCAAAAAGAGCGGCAGGAAGTATACTGTTCTAAAAAAGAACTACCTCATAAATTCCACACGAAAGTATGATGATCTTGGAGACTGGCTGTATTTCAGACTGATTTTTGAGAATTTCGGTACAATGATAAAGGCGGCTTTCGGAAAAAATGAGGATTATGACAGGCTGCTTGACAAGATGTTTTATGATTACAACAGTTAAAAAGAAAGGATAAAACAATGAACAAAAAGGAAACTGCGGAGATAAAAAAGAATTTTTCGGATAAAAGCGGATTTTTCATCATGGAGCGTGTACTCACGGCTTTTGTTGATGCGGAGAAAAATGTGCTTTATCATAATGTAAGTTCATGCCTGACAATGCCTGTTGAGGAGCATGATGTGTATGATGAGACGCTGAAAAAGGTGCTCAATACAAATGTAGGCAAGGCTTTTGTGGAATATGAGTTCCCGAATGAGGCATACGACGAGGGACAGCCTCAGTATATCCTCTATAATCTGCTGAAAACCGAGCTTAAAGATGACATTGCCTGTGAGGAGTTTCTCAATCACATTGCAAACAATATGGCTTATGAAGGTCCGTATGCTGTTATTACGTCATACTGCACATATACTATCCGAAAAAAGGATAAGAATGACGAATTTGCAGATGAGGGACAGGACGAACTGTACCGCTATCTGCTGACTGCGATATGTCCCGTAAATACAAGCAAGGACGGTTTTGTATTCGATTCATCCAACAACGAGATAACCAAGAAGATGAACACCGAGCTTATCATCAGCAAAGCTCCGTCTGACGGCTTCCTGTATCCTGTTTTCAGCAACAGGAGCACTGATATCAACCATGTCATGTACTACTCGAAATCGGCAAACAAGCCTAATGTTTCGGTAGTTGAGAATGTTCTCGGCTGTACATTTGTGATGTCGGCGGAAAGCGAAAAAACGAGTTTCCAGAGTATTCTCAAAAATGTTGTCGGCGATGACCTTGACTATATGCTCATCAAGACCGTTAACGAGAAAATTCAGGAGGTCGTTGAGGAAAACAAGGACGAGACAGACAAAGTAGTCATAGACAACGGCACGCTGAAGGATATTCTCAGTGATATCGGCGTTCCCGAGGAGAGAGTGCAGATGGTCGAGCCTGTTTATGAGAAGGTATGCGGCTCTGCACCGCTGACTGCGGCTAATCTGGTTGAAACAAAGACTGTGCTTACATCTCCCGGAATTACCGTGAATATCAAGCCGTCAGCCGCTGATAAGGTGCGCACAAGTGTTGTTGAGGGCAGAAGATGTCTGCTTATTGATATTGACGATCCGACTATTGAAATTAACGGTCTGCCAGTGACACTGAACTGAGCGAAAGAAGGCAGTTGTTTTGGAAAACAGGAAAAAGTCTGATTACAGGCTTGGCATTCTTTACATAATCATTTCGGCATTCTGTTTTGCGCTGATGAACCTCTGCATACGGCTTGCAGGTGATGTCCCGACATTGCAGAAATGCTTTTTCAGAAATTTCTTTGCGCTTATCGTTGCGGCGGTATCATTGTTCAGAACGAAAACTCCGCTGAAAATAGGAGAAGGCAATACAAAATATCTCCTGACACGTTCAATTGCAGGCGGCATAGGCATGGTCTGCAATTTCTATGCGGTTGACCATATGGCTATTTCAGATGCATCGATACTGAATAAGCTTTCACCGTTTTTTGCCATTATTTTCTCCTATGCGGTGCTTAAAGAAAAGGCGAATGCATATGAATGGCTGTCGGTTGCGGCGGCATTTATCGGGGCATTGTTTGTGGTGAAGCCGTCATTCGGTTTTGAGACCGTACCTGCGCTTGCAGGCGTTGTGGGAGGTCTCGGCGCAGGTCTTGCGTATACTTTTGTGCGTAAACTCGGTATGCGTGGTGAGAACAGCATGATTATCGTTGCATTTTTCTCAGGCTTTACGACACTCATGTTTCTGCCGAATCTTATTTTGAATTATTCTCCAATGAGCGCAAAACAATGGGCGATACTCATTCTCACGGGCGTTGCGGCATCAGGCGGTCAGATATTCATTACCAAAGCCTATGCCAAAGCCCCTGCGAAGGAAATTTCCGTCTATGACTTCTCAATAGTTATATTTGCGGCGATTTTCGGATTTATTTTCCTCGGTCAGCTTCCTGACTGGCTGAGCGTGGTCGGATATGTGATTATTATCGGTACGGCTGTGATAAAATGGCTGTATATGACTAAAAAAGAAGAAAAACAGAACGATTCTGCAAATTCCTGACAAAAATTTGCGGTATGATGAATTATTTCATGGCTTGCTATTGCAAGAAACCAAAAAATATGATATAATAACAACATCTATGTGCGAAAGGAATGAACTGTATGGTTATACTTGATGAGATCAGAGTTGAAATGACAGGTTACCGCAAGGAAATGGCGGAGCTTGCTGATGTTCTGAATATAAAGAAAGCCAAGGAGAGACTTGTTGAACTTGGCGATGAAACTGCAAAGGATGGCTTCTGGGACGACCTCGAAAATTCACAGAAAGTCCTCAAGGAGCAGAAATCACTTGAAAAGAAAATTGAAAAATTCAATAAACTGAACGAAAATCTTGAAGATATCATTACACTTATAGAGCTTTCAATCGAGGCTGAGGATGAGAGCGATATTGACGAAATAACATCAGAATCAGAGGCTTTCAAGAGAAAGCTTGAAGATGAAAAGCTTGCAACTTTACTTAACGGTGAGTACGATAATGCAAATGCTATTCTCACGTTCCACGCAGGTGCAGGCGGTACAGAGGCTCAGGACTGGGCAGAAATGCTCTATCGTATGTACAATCACTGGGCTGAACGCCACGATTTCAAGGTTGAGCTGCTTGATTATCTTGACGGTGATGATGCGGGCATGAAGTCTGCTTCTATTCTTATAGAGGGTGATAATGCCTATGGTTATATGAAGTCAGAGTCGGGCGTACACAGACTTGTACGTGTATCACCGTTCGATGCATCAGGCAGAAGACATACATCTTTTGCCGCTATCGAAGTTATGCCTGAAATTGACGACTCTATTGAAGTTGATATCCGCCCTGAAGATATCGAAATGGAAGTTTACCGTTCAAGCGGTGCAGGCGGTCAGAAGGTAAACAAGACAAGTTCTGCTGTTCGTCTTATCCATAAGCCTACAGGTATCGTTGTTTCATGCCAGACACAGCGAAGCCAGTACCAGAACAAGGACTACGCCATGAAGATGCTCCGTTCAAAACTCATCGAGATCAAGGAGAGAGAACACCTCGAAAAAATTGAGGATATCAAAGGCGTACAGAACCAGATAGCATGGGGCTCACAGATACGTTCATACGTTTTCATGCCGTATACCCTTGTAAAGGATCACCGTACAAGCTTTGAAAACGGCAATATTCAGGCTGTTATGGACGGTGACCTCGACGGTTTTATAAATGCATACCTGAAATCACTTTCTCACGGCACGCTTGAAAAGTAATAATTACAGAACAGCTTAACGGCGGTACTCGTATAGAAACATCGTACTTCTTATTGAGGGAAACCCTTTTGAAAAAGGGTTCTCCCTCAAACTCCCTTCCTAAAACTTTTGGGTGTTTTAGGAAATGGGTTCGGGGAAGAACCTTTCCTCAGAAAGGTTTGCTCCGATAAAAGTGCAGGTGTTCTATATAAGTACCGCCTTTATGTTGTCTGTTGGTATTGCAAATTTGGTATAGACAAATGAAAAAAAATGTGGTATAATGTAAGGTGCATTAGTATATGGAGGTGCGGAGACGATGAAAACGCTTTATGTGTCAGACCTTGACGGCACACTGCTGAATTCAGAAGCAGAGATTCTGTCTGAAACAAGGGAGATACTCAACCGTCTGACTGCTGGCGGAATGTACTTCACATTTGCCACGGCACGTTCAATTTATTCTGCACTGCCTATTACTGACGGACTTGATATCAATGTACCGTGCATACTGATGAACGGCGTAAGCATTTATGACAAAAAGCAGCAGCGCTATGTGCGCAATGTTACTATACCATGCAGTGCTTCCGAACGAATTATCCGCACTTTTCAGGATATGGGCGAGCACTGTTTCATGTACAAGTTCATAGATGGCAGGCTTACGTGCTGTTATACCGAAATTACCGACAGAGTAATGAAAAGCTTTGCAGAAGTGCGAAAAAAACGCTATAATAAGCCTTTTTTGCAATGCCGTACACTTCTTGACGAAGCGGATGATAACGTGGCTTATTTTACGGTTACGGGCGGCTATGACAGGCTTAAAGCCATTGCAGACAGGCTTTCCGATGTTGAGGGAGTGTCCCATGCATTCTATGAGGACAGCTATTCTCAGAATTGGTATCTGGAATTTTTCTCGGCTGAGGCATCAAAGGACAATGCCGTGAGGTATCTCAAAGAGAATTATGGCTTTGACAAAGTTGTGGCATTCGGTGATAACTACAATGACATATCAATGCTGAAATTTGCCGATACTGCGGTAGCTGTTGGAAATGCGGCTGATGCGGTAAAGGAGATTGCCGACTTTGTTGCTGATACAAATGAACGTAACGGAGTGGCAGAATGTCTTTTGAATTTGAATGAAAATAACTGTATTACAGTTTTCAGAAATATGAAAGGAAATGAATGAAATGAAGAAACTTATGTTAGGAAATGAGGCATTTGCAAGAGGTCTTTATGAGGCAGGCTGCCGCATCGTATCCAGCTATCCGGGTACTCCTTCAACGGAGATAACCGAAGAAGTTGCAAAATATGACGAGGTTTATGCTGAATGGGCACCAAATGAAAAGGTTGCTATGGAGACTGCCCTCGGTGCATCTATCGCAGGTGCAAGATCATTCTGCGGCATGAAGCACGTTGGTCTCAATGTTGCCGCTGATCCTCTCTATACAGCATCTTATACAGGCGTAAACGGCGGTATGGTCATCGCAGTTGCAGACGATCAGGGTATGCATTCATCTCAGAATGAACAGGACAGCCGTCATCATGCCATTGCTTCAAAAGTACCTATGCTTGAACCTTCCGATTCAGGTGAGGTAAAGGAATTTGTCAAGACAGCTTTTGAGCTTTCAGAGCAGTTTGATGCTCCGTTCATTGTAAGAATGTCCACAAGAGTTGCTCATTCACAGAGCAGTGTAGAGCTTGTTGACAGAAATGAACCTGAACTCAAGCCATATGAAAAGAATCCTCAGAAATATGTCATGATGCCTGCATTTGCAAAGGGCAGACACGTTTTCGTTGAGGAGAGAACAAAGAAGCTCATTGAATTTGCTGAAACTTCATCTCTCAACCGCACAGAAATTTCCGACAAGGCTGAATTCGGCGTTATCACAAATGGTGCGGCTTATCAGTATGTCAAGGAGGCTCTCGGCGAAAAGGCTTCCGTACTCAAACTCGGTATCGTAAATCCTCTCCCTGTTAAGCTTATTCAGGATTTTGCCGCTAAATATGAGAAAATCTATGTAATTGAGGAACTCGACGGCATTATTGAACAGCACTGCCGCAATATCGGTGTTACAAATATTCAGGGTAAGGATATCTTTGGCTATATCGGTGAACTTTCACAGTCAATTATTGCAGAAAAGCTTCTCGGCATCACTAAGGAGTCAGCTTCTCTTGATGAGAATATTCCTGTACGTCCTCCTGTAATGTGTCCGGGATGTCCTCACAGAGGTCTGTTCTACTGTCTCAGCAAGAACAATATCACAGTTTCAGGCGATATCGGATGCTACACTCTCGGAGCAGCAGCTCCTCTCTTTGCAGTTGACACAACTATCTGCATGGGCGCATCAATTTCAGGTCTCCACGGCTTCAACAAGGCAAGAGGAGCAGAGTCAGAGCACAAGACAGTTGCTGTTATCGGTGACTCAACATTCATGCACAGCGGCATCACAGGTCTTGTAAATATCGCATACAACAACTCAAACTCAACTGTTATCATTCTTGATAACTCAATTACAGGTATGACAGGTCATCAGCAGAACCCGACTACAGGTAAAAACCTCAAGGGCGATCCTGCCGCCGCAGTAAATCTTGAAGAACTCTGCAAGGCTGTCGGCATCAAGCGTGTACGTGTGGTTGATCCTTATCACCTTGCTGAAACAGAAGCTGCAATCAAGGAAGAACTTGCCGCTGACGAGGCATCAGTTATTATTTCCCGCCGTCCGTGTGCACTTCTCAAATATGTTAAGCACAACGCTCCTGTTGCTGTTGATACAGACAAGTGCGTAGGCTGTAAGAATTGCATGAAGCTTGGCTGCCCTGCAATTTCAATGAAGAACGGCAAGGCTGTCATTGACCATACTCAGTGCGTAGGCTGCGGCATTTGTCAGGAACAGTGTAAGATCGGTGCAATAAAGTAATGAAAATACGTCATATAAACTGCCCGTACTGCGATATTGAGATGAAGTTCAAGGGAGTGGAGCGCATCTGCGTTTCATCTGCTCCAGCCTTAGTATAGTACTTAATGTCAGCGCAGTACATGGCGTTATACCCGTAAGCATATACGAATGTCCGCTGTGCGGAAAACTTTAATTTTTCAGGTACAGAAAACCTAAAAAACTTTGATTAATAAGGAAATGGGGAAAGATCATGCAGACAGAAATTTATCTTGAATTTGAAAAATGGCTCGACAATCTGCTCGAAAATAATGATATTCCTGATGAAACAGCCGCATTTAACTTCAATCTCTATGAAGAATCGGCTGAAAACAGCATCTACAGCATTCAGATAATTGCCGCTGACAGTTTCGATGAAAACGACAGCGACTGGGCTTGCTGTGAGGTGTGGTCATCAGAGGAGGATATTTTCTGCATAGAGCTTTCCGATGAGGACGATTCAAGCCGTAATGCGGCTGAAAAGCTTATCACGGAAATGTGCATGGAATACCTCGAAAGCGGAAAGTACAAGGATATTCTTCTTGAAACAAAGGCAGTAGGACTGGGATTTGTTGACGGAGACCTTACGATTATTTACAAAGCAGAAAAGGAGTAAATTTTTATGTCAGATTTTATGGATGATATAGGTATGCCTGCCGTTGGCGCTGAACCGCCGCAGGCAGAACAGCAGACAAATCACAATACACAGAATTACTGGGCTTCACAAGCCCCTGCATCTTCACAGAATGGTGCTATCAACCTGACAAAAGGTTCAGAGCAGGCATCATCAACAGTATCAGCACAGCCAAGCGGCTATGGTTCAAGACCGAATGATTATGGTGCATCAACAACAGCATCATCAACACAGCCAAGCGGCTATGGTTCAAGACCGAATGATTATGGTGCATCAGCAACAGCATCATCACCACAGCCAAGCGGCTACGGTTCAAGACCGAATGATTATGGTGCATCAACAACAGCATCATCACCACAGCCAAGCGGCTATGGTTCAAGACCAAATGATTATGGTGCATCAACAACAGCATCATCAACACAGCCGAGCGGCTATGGTTCAAGACCAAATGATTACGGTGCATCAGCAACAGCATCATCAACACAGCCAAGCGGCTACGGTACAAGACCAAATGATTACGGTGCATCAGCAACAGCATCATCAACACAGCCAAGTGGCTATGGTTCAAGACCGAATGATTACGGTGCATCAGCAACATCATCAACACAGCCAAGCGGCTATAACACAGCGGCTTCAACCCAGTCAAACGGCTATGGCACACGTTCGTCAGATTACGGCAGCAGCTACAATTCATCATCAGGCATGAACAGCGGCTTTGATTCATCAAGCAGTTTCGGTTCATCTTTTGCCGTATCTCAGGGATCTCCTGTCTTAAGCCTCGTTTTTGGCGTTATTGGTGCGATGGTAGGTGCTATTCCGGGATTTTTACTGCTCTTGTTCCTTGGTAAGATAGGATATGTTGCCGCACTCAGCGGTGCAGTTCTTGCAGGCGGTGCTTTCTTCGGCTATGGTTTGGCAACAAGCAAGAATGATGCTCCTGATTCAGCAGGTCTGATAATCTGTGTGATTGTCTGCATTATTGCGGTATATCTCGGTGTGCGTATCTGCTGGTGCTGGGATATGGTCGATACACTGAATGATTATCTGCCTACTTTTGAAGCAGAGGCTCGTGCTTTGGCTGATGACGGCGAATCAGGCACGGAACTGGCAAAGCTTGCAAAAGAAATGCTGTTTTCTCAGCTTGGTATATCTGATGTCTCCTACTCAAGCATTTCCGCCCATTTCAGTACAATTCTTGACAAGACTGAATGCAAAGGCAAGTTTGTGAAGGATCTTTTATTAAGCTATTTATTCGCATTTGCGGGCGGAATAGGCATCTTTACAAAAACGAAATAAAAGGAGTAAATTATAAATGGAAACTAAATCAATAATGATAGTCGGCGTAGGCGGACAGGGTTCACTTCTCGCTTCAAGACTTCTTGGAAACGTTCTTCTCGCTCAGGGCTACGACGTTAAGGTAAGCGAAGTTCATGGTATGTCACAGAGAGGCGGAAGCGTTGTTACATATGTAAAATACGGTGAAAAGGTCTACTCACCTATTATAGAAAAGGGTGAAGCTGATGCAGTTATTTCTTTCGAGCTTCTTGAAGCTGCAAGATGCCTTCCATACCTCAAAAAGGGCGGCAAACTCATCACTTCAACTCAGAAGATAGAACCAATGCCTGTTATTACAGGTGCAGCTCAGTATCCTGATGATCTTGCTGAAAAGATTAAAGCCGCAGGTGCTGATATAATCGCTGTTGATGCACTTGCACTTGCTGAACAGGCAGGTACTGCAAAGGCTTCAAATGTTGTTCTCATGGGAGTTTTCGCTGCAACTACAAATTACTCCGATGATTTATGGCAGAAGGCACTTGAACAGTGTGTACCGCCAAAGTTTCTTGAACTCAACAAGAAAGCCTTTGAGCTTGGTAAGAACGCTAAATAATAAAAATCAGAAAAATTGCGGCTTTTATTGCTGCTCTGGCAATGCTTTCTGCACCGGCAGCGTGTGAAAAAGAAAGCAATTAAGGCAACACCGCACAAAGATTGTGCGGCAGAAACGCAGTTAGATTTTGCGTCAGATTGTACAGAAATTTTGCAGGCATACTGTCGTATGGCAAAGAATTTCTGTGCAGGATGACGAAAAAGATACAAGTTTATGACGTACAAAGTCGTCAGACGTGCTTTGTGCGGTGTTGCCGTTTGTCTGGAAAGACGGCAAACTGTTGAGTACAATAGATTTCAATGACACAACTGAAATTGACCTGAGCGATACAATTTCAGCCACTGGAAAGTATCTCATCTATGTCTATGCTTATACTGACGGAGCTGACTGGGAATCCAAGGACTTTGCAGGCAGAGTCAGCAATCTTATTGAATATACTGTTGACTGGCAGCGATAATACCTGAAAAAAGGATATTTTAAATAAAAAGGAGAATGACGTCCAATGGAAAGATATTGGAACGAGGAAATTGAATGTGCGTCCCGTGAGGATATGAAAAAGCTTCAGGATGAGCGTCTTGTGGCTCAGGTAAAGCATGTTTATGACAATGTTGAGTATTACCGTCGTCTTATGGACGAAAAGGGCGTAAAACCCGAAGATATAAAGGGTACGGAAGATCTCTGCAAACTGCCGTTTATCTCAAAGGCTGATCTGCGTGAGGCTTATCCTTTCGGACTTCTTGCAAAGCCGCTGAAAGAATGTGTAAGAATCCATTCAACAAGCGGTACTACAGGCAAGAGAGTCGTTGCATTCTATACTCAGCACGATGTTGATATCTGGGAGGAATGTGTTGCAAGAGCTATCACTGCCGCAGGCGGTACTGACGAGGATATCTGTCAGGTATGCTACGGTTTCGGTCTGTTTACAGGCGGTGCAGGTCTCAACGGCGGCTCACATAAGGCAGGCTGTCTCACACTTCCTATGTCAAGCGGAAATACCGAAAGACAGATACAGTTCATGCGTGACCTCGGTTCAACCATTCTCTGCTGTACACCGTCATATGCCGCATATCTCGGCGAGACACTTCACGATATGGGATTGTCTCCTGATGATACAAAGCTCAGGATAGGCATTTTCGGTGCAGAGCCGTGGACGGAGGAAATGCGCCGTTCTATTGAGAAATCTCTCGGAATCAAGGCTTACGATATCTACGGACTTACCGAAATAAGCGGCCCGGGTGTTGCATTTGAGTGCTCGGAACAGTCGGGTATGCATATCAATGAGGATAACTTCATTGCAGAGATAATCGATCCCGAAACAGGCGAGGTTCTTCCTGATGATACCGTCGGCGAACTTGTTTTCACAAGCATCACTAAGGAGGCATTCCCGCTTCTCAGATACAGAACCCGTGACCTTTGCATACTCTCACGCAAAAAGTGCTCATGCGGACGTACTTTCGTCAAAATGGCAAAGCCTATGGGCAGAAGTGATGATATGATGATTATTCGTGGAGTTAACGTATTCCCGAGCCAGATAGAGACTGTACTCATTGAAAACGGCTATTCTCCGAACTATATCATCGAAGTTGACAGACTTAACAATACAGATACGCTTGATATCAGCGTAGAGATGAGAGCAGACCAGTTCTCGGATAAGGTAAAGGATATGCAGATGCAGGAAAGAGAACTTGCAAATGCTATCAAGACCATGCTGGGCATAAATCCGAAGGTTCATCTCGTATCGCCAAAGTCTATCGCAAGAAGTGAGGGCAAGGCTGTAAGAGTTATCGACAAGCGTAAGCTTCATGACTGATAAAATAATATAATATAAAACGGCTAAGCCGTATAATACTGCGGGGGCAATGGAGCCGCTCGCTCCATTGCGGAGGGGGTACGGGGGAGGCAGAGTCTCCCTGAAAAGCAGTAAAGCAAGCGCAGCAATGCTTTACGGACGGTGCGCATTCACAACCCTCGGCTTGACCGACGAATTAATTATCAAATTCAAATTATCAATAAAACGTAAATAAGGGAGGAATACTATGTCAGACGTAAGACAAATTTCAGTTTTTGTAGAAAATAAACCCAATATGCTTGCACCGGCAATGCAGCTTCTGAAAAAGAGCAAGATAAACATAAGAGCAATGGCTATTGCAGATACTAAGGATTTCGGCATTCTGCGTTTGATAGTCAACGACACCGACAAGACCGTTGAAATTCTAAGGGATGCCTCCTATGCAGTGACTGTTACGGATATCGTTGCAATTTCCATTCCAGATACTCCCGGTCAGCTTAGCCGTGTCCTCGATATCCTCGGTGACAGCGGCGTTAATATCGAATATCTGTATGCCTTCATCGGCAGAACAGACAAATCGGTTTCTTTTGTTCTAAGAGTAGACGACAATGCTAACGCCTCAAACGCACTTAATGATGCAGGTATCATTCAGCTTACAGAAAACGACATTGAAAAAATGTGACTTTTTATCATAAATACTTGACAAATATGCCGTCAGATTGTATAATAAGATATAGCTGAAAGCGAGAAATTTATTTATTATAGGAGTGATTGATATGGGTCTTCTCGACACACTCGGCAACGTCAGCAGAGGCGCATCCGATAAAGCTAAAAATATTTCAGAGGCTAATAACCTTAAAAGAAAAATATTGTATGAGGAAGAAAGAATCGTTGAGATTTTTACTGATATCGGCAAAAAATACTATAAAACACAGAATGAAGATACAGAAGGCTTAAAGGCACTCTGTGACGATATTGATACAAGACGCAGAAGAATCAAGAAAATGAGATTTGAGCTTAATGGCATCAGAGGCTATAAGATTTGCCCGAAGTGCGATGCAGAAGTTAACGAGCGTTTCCAGTTCTGCGGTAGATGCGGCGCAAGACTTCCTGATATGGAGGACGAGGACTTTATGTCGCTTGAATCCAACGACTACTATACCGAAAGCAGCAACAATGTTTTCAACGCTGATTCAAACAAGAATTATTAATTTTGTAAACGGGTTGTTATAACGGCGGTGCTCATATAGAAACTTTATGCTTATTATTGAGGGAAACCCTTTTGAAAAAGGGTTCTCCCTCAAACTCCCTTCCTAAAACTTTGGGGTGTTTTAGCGTATCTTATACAGGACATATGTCCTGTATAAGATACGCCATAATACTGAAAGTCTTTGAAAAGGGGTTCGGGGAAGAACCTTTCCTCAGAAAGGTTTGCCCCGATAAAGAGTAAAAACTTCTATATTAGTACCGCCGTTA
>JAZUGG010000057.1:0-8510 GCA_045641105.1 Ruminococcus sp.
TGCAATGCTAACAACTATCAGTATCAGGGCGATATAAGAAAGGCACACAAGATTTCATGTGAGCTTGAAAAGAAACGTCTTGAATGTGCAATAATGCTCAAAGCACTCCGTATGTTTGGCGACGAAAGTTAAAAGTAAAAATGTGCGGCGCAGCCGCCATCAACCAGAGTCCAGAGAGGTGTAGACCTCTCTGGTGGGAGGGTGTGCGAGGGGGGGCAAAGCCCTCCCTAAAAAGAAGCAAAGTGAACGCAGTAACGCTTTGCGGAATGTACGGATTTAATAAATCTCGGCTTGACCGACGAAAACGGTATATGTGTAACAATACGGTAATCCGCTTTCGCTCGCTTTTAATAAATACGGACTTGTAATTCAAAAAAAGCCTTGAAGGAAAAATTTTTCTTCAAGGCTTTTTCTTTATCATAGAGCAAAAATAAAAAATGCCAAACCATATAAAAAAGGCTTGGCAAATATTGCTATATTAGTCTGAAATGCTGAAAGTAACAAAATATACTTGACTTTTTCGTCAGGTTGTACTATAATTAAATAATGTATCAGTATGTATTACTTTTGCTTATTTTCATTAAGTAATTATATCATACTAAATTTCGGTTGTCAATAGTTTTTTGAAAAAACTTTTGCGCCTTAAAAATTTCAGCGATAACAAAAAGGAGGATCCGCCTATGGTGAAAGTTACACCGAAGCAGCTTGGTAAAAACGTCAGAATGAGTTTCGGCAAGATTACCGAGCCCCTTGAAATGCCTAATCTTATCGAGGTTCAGAAGAATTCGTACAAGTGGTTCAGAGAGGAAGGTCTTCGTGAAGTCTTCCGTGATATGACTGCTATTACGGATTACAACGGAAATCTTGTACTTAATTTCAAGGATTATCGTTTTGATGATACCCCGAAATACAGCCTTGCGGAATGTAAGTCAAGAGGTGCAACATATCAGGTTGCAATGAGAGCTACTGCTACTCTTGCAAACAAGGAAACAGGTGCTGTAAGCGAAAGCGAAATATATATGGGTGATTTCCCGCTCATGACAGACAGCGGAACCTTTGTTATCAACGGTGCTGAGCGTGTTATCGTATCTCAGCTCGTTCGTTCACCTGGTGTTTACTATGGCTTTGAAAAGGACAAGACAGGTAAGGATCTTTTCAATACTACAGTAATTCCTAACCGTGGTGCATGGCTTGAATACGAAATGGACTCAAATGATGTAGTCTATGTTCGTATCGACAAGAACAGAAAGATTCCGATTACAACATTTATCCGTGCACTCAGCAATGAGGGTACAGATGAGGAAATCTTCGATACATTCGGTGAGGATGAATGTCTCAAGCAGACAATTCTCCAGAAGGATCAGACAAAGAATAAGTCTGATGCTCTTATCGATGTTTACAAGAAACTCCGTCCGGGCGAGCCGCCTACAGTAGAAAGCTCACTTTCATATCTCAACAATCTCTTCTTTGATGCAAAGAGATATGATCTCTGCCGTTTCGGACGTTATAAGTACAACAAGAAACTCGGCATTGCAACACGTCTTGCAGGTCACGTTCTTGCACAGCCTATCATCAATGAAATGACAGGCGAAATTCTTGCTGACACAGGCGAAACACTCACATACGACAGAGCTTGTGAAATCGAGCAGGCCGGTGTATCTGAGGCTTTCGTAACAGTTGAGGCTAAGGAATACTACAAGAATGACAGAGGCGAAACTGCTGTACGTATGGTAACAAGAACTGTCAAGATTATCGGTAACGGTATGGTTGACATTGCTCCTTACGTTGATTTTGACGCTGAAAAGTACGGCATCAATGAAAAGGTTTCATTCAAGGTTCTCAAGAACATTCTTGAAACTGCAGCAGACAAGGAAGAAATTGAGGAAATGGTTAAGAACATGGCTGATGACCTTGTTCCAAAGCACATTATCCTTGATGATATCTTCGCAACAATCAGCTACTTCATCAACCTTACAGAGGGTGTTGGTACTGTTGATGATATCGACCATCTCGGAAACAGACGTATCCGTTCAGTAGGCGAACTTCTTCAGAACCAGTTCCGTATCGGCTATGCACGTATGGAAAGAAGTATCAGAGAGAGAATGAACATTCAGACACAGGATGTAAACAGTCTCACTCCACAGGCACTTATCAATATCAGACCAATTTCATCAGCTATGAAGGAATTCTTCTGTTCATCACCGCTTTCACAGTTCATGGATCAGAATAACCCTCTTGCTGAGCTTACACATAAGAGACGTCTTTCAGCCCTTGGTCCCGGCGGTCTTTCAAGAGACCGTGCCGGATTTGAGGTTCGAGACGTACACTACAGCCACTACGGAAGAATGTGTCCTATTGAAACTCCTGAAGGACCTAACATCGGACTTATCTCCTATCTGGCTACATTTGCAAGAATTAACGAATACGGCTTTATCGAGGCTCCTTACCGCAGAGTTGACAAGGAAACAGGCGTTGTAACAAGCGAAGTTGTCTACATGACAGCAGACGTTGAAGACAACTACATTGTTGCTTAGGCTAACGAACCTCTTACAGAAGAAGGCAAGCTTGCAAGACCAAGAGTCAACGCACGTTACCGTGAACAGATTCTTGAATGTCAGAGAGAACTCGTTGACTTCATGGATGTATCTCCTAAGATGGTTGTATCTGTTGCTACATCAATGATTCCGTTCCTTGAAAACGATGACGCTAACCGTGCTCTCATGGGTTCAAACATGCAGAGACAGGCTGTTCCGCTTCTCAAGACAGAGCGTCCTTTCGTTGGTACAGGTATGGAATACAAGGCAGCTGTTGACTCAGGTGTCTGCGTAGTTTCAGATCACAATGGTACAGTAACATACGTTGATGCCGACAAGGTT
This sequence comes from Ruminococcus sp., assembly GCA_045641105.1. GTDB lineage: Bacteria > Bacillota > Clostridia > Oscillospirales > Ruminococcaceae > Ruminococcus. The sequence continues at coordinate 2,877 of JAZUGG010000057.1, forward strand.
GTTATGATCGGCGATGACGGTATCGAATACAAGTATGACCTTATCAAGTTCAAGCGTTCAAACCAGGGCACATGCGTAAATCAGCGTCCTATCGTTGCAGCAGGCGAAAAGGTTGTCAAGGGACAGGTTCTCGCAGACGGTCCTGCTACATCAGAGGGTGAAATTTCACTCGGTAAGAATGCTCTCATCGGCTTCATGACATGGGAAGGTTACAACTACGAGGATGCCGTTCTTCTTAACGAGCGTCTTGTCCGTGAAGATGTATTCACATCAGTTCATATCGAGGAATACGAGATTGAATGCCGTGATACAAAGCTCGGACCTGAGGAAATTACAAGAGATATTCCTAACGTTGGTGACGATGCTCTTGCAAACCTCGACGAATTCGGTATTATCAGAGTAGGTTCAGAGGTTAACTCAGGTGATATCCTTGTTGGTAAGGTAACACCAAAGGGTGAAACTGAACTCACTGCAGAAGAAAGACTTCTCGGTGCTATTTTCGGTGAAAAGGCAAGAGAAGTAAGAGATAATTCACTCAAGGTTCCTCACGGTGAATCAGGCGTTATTGTTGACGTTAAGGTATTCACAAGAGAAAACTGCGATGAACTTTCAGCAGGCGTTAACAAGAGAGTTGTCTGCTACATTGCTCAGAAACGTAAGATTACAGTCGGCGATAAGATGGCCGGCCGTCACGGTAACAAGGGTGTCGTTTCAAGAATTCTTCCTGAAGAGGATATGCCTTTCCTTCCGGACGGTACACCGCTTGATATCGTTCTTAACCCTCTCGGCGTTCCTTCACGAATGAACATCGGTCAGGTACTTGAAGTACATCTTGGTATGGCTTGTAAGGCTCTTGGCTGGCACATCATGACACCTGTTTTCGACGGTGCACACGAAGGCGACATCAGAGAATGCTTTAAGCAGGCAAATGAACACAGCCTTGAACACAGAAATGATATGTTCGATCTCAAGGCTATGGATAAGGTTATCAATCCTAACGGTCTTGAATTTACAGAAGACTGTAAGTTTACACTTTATGACGGACGTACAGGTGAAAAGTTCGACAACAGAGTAACTGTGGGCTATATGTACTACCTCAAGCTCCACCACCTCGTTGATGATAAGATTCACGCACGTTCAGTTGGTCCTTACGCTCTCGTAACTCAGCAGCCACTCGGTGGTAAGGCTCAGTTCGGCGGACAGCGTTTCGGTGAAATGGAAGTTTGGGCTCTTGAAGCATACGGCGCAGCTTATACACTTCAGGAAATCCTTACTGTTAAATCAGACGATACAATCGGACGTGTTAACACATACGAGGCTATCGTTAAGGGACAGAATGTTCCTACACCTGGTATCCCTGAATCATTCAAGGTTCTTATCAAGGAAATGCAGTCACTTTGTCTTGATGTTAAGGTTCTCGACATTGACCAGCAGGAAATCGACCTCAAGCAGAACTTCGATGATGAAGATCCAATGCCGCAGCGTGATGATGATTCCTTCGCTGATGAGGAAGTATCTGATACAAATGAGTATTCAGATGAAGAACTCGGCGACGCAGGCTTCATGACAGCAGACGGTGAAGAAGAAGAGGATCTGATGGAAACTGATGATTCCTACAGCTTTGATGATGAGTCTGATTTTGATGATTTCGATGAAGAAGACGATATGTTTGATTCATTTGATTTAGACAGCTCATCTGACGAAGACTAAAGCCTATCGGAAAATAAGAATCACAGGGGCGGCGGCTGACCGCCGTTCCCGTATTCCGTTTATATAGCAGGAGGTAGCATGGAATTTACAACTTTTGAATCTATAAAAATAGGTCTTGCCTCACCTGAACAGATAAGAGGCTGGTCATTCGGTGCAGTTGAAAGACCTGAAACAATAAATTACAGAACCCAGAAGCCTGAAAAGGATGGTCTTTTCTGTGAAAGAATTTTCGGACCTACAAAGGACTGGGAGTGCCACTGCGGAAAGTTCAAGAAGATTCGCTTCAAGGGCAAGGTCTGCGACCGCTGTGGTGTTGAAGTAACAAGAGCAAGACTAAGACGTGAAAGAATGGGGCACATTGAGCTTGCGGCTCCTGTATCTCACATCTGGTATTTCAAGGGTACACCTTCAAGAATCGGACAGGTGCTTGAAGTATCTCAGAAGAGACTTGAAGAAGTTCTTTACTTCACAAAGTATATTGTAACAGACCCTGGTAATACTGAGCTTGTTAAGAAACAGCTCCTTTCAGAAAAGGAATATCTCTCATATCTCGAAAAGTACGGCGATGATTTCAAGGCTGAAATGGGTGCTGAGGCTATCAGAAAGCTCCTTAACGAATATGACCCTGCAAGATATGACGCATACAAGAACAGACTTATCGAACTCGGCAAGATTTCATTAGGCGGACAGAAGGTTACCTGTGTAAACAAGCCTACAGAGTGCGACTGTGAAGAGTGTGCTAAATTTGCTGAACTCGAAGACATTGACTGGAGAAACAACATCGAGATCGTTGCTGATGATTTAAAGGCAGAGCTCGTTGGTCTTCCATCAGGTCAGAAAAAGGTTAAGCTCTTAAAGAGATTACAGATTATCGAGGCATTCCGTCTTTCAGGCAACAAGCCTGAGTGGATGATTCTCAGCGTAGTACCTGTAATCCCACCTGACATCCGTCCTATGATTATGCTCGACGGCGGACGTTATGCTACATCAGATCTTAATGATCTTTACAGACGTGTTATCAACAGAAACAACCGTCTTAAGAGAATGCTCGAACTTGACGCTCCTGACATTATCGTAAGAAATGAAAAGCGTATGCTCCAGGAAGCTGTTGACGCTCTTATCGACAACGGCAGACACGGCAGACCTGTTACAGGTCCAAGCAACAGAGCACTCAAGTCACTTTCAGATATGCTCAAGGGTAAACAGGGACGTTTCCGTCAGAACCTTCTCGGTAAGCGTGTTGACTACTCAGGACGTTCAGTTATCGTAGTAGGACCAGAGCTCAAGATGTACCAGTGCGGTCTTCCAAAGGAAATGGCACTCGAACTCTTCAAGCCTTTCGTATTAAAGAGACTTGTTGACAAGAAGGCTATCGCAAACATCAAGAGTGCAAGAAAACTCATTGACAGAGCAGACAATAAGGTTTGGGACGCACTTGAAGACGTTATCAAGGATCATCCTGTAATGCTTAACCGTGCCCCCACACTTCACAGACTTGGTATTCAGGCATTCGAGCCTATTCTCGTAGAAGGCAGAGCTATTAAGCTCCATCCGCTCGTATGTTCAGCCTTCAACGCTGACTTCGACGGTGACCAGATGGCTGTACATCTTCCGCTTTCAGCAGAAGCACAGGCAGAGGCACGTTTCCTTATGCTTGCAGCAAACAACCTTCTCAAACCATCAGATGGTAAGCCTGTTGCCGTTCCTTCACAGGATATGGTACTTGGTTCATACTATCTTACAATGGATAAGCCGGGTGAACCAGGTGAGGGTAAGGTATTCAGAGACGTTAACGAAGCACTCATGGCTTACTATGAGCACGATGTAACTCTCCACGCTAATATCAAGGTAAGAATTACCAAGTATATCGGCGAAAAGAAGGTTTCAAAGATTATCGACGCTACAGTCGGAAGACTTATCTTCAACGAAAATATTCCTCAGGACCTCGGATATGTTGACAGAACAATTTCTGAAAAACAGTTCGACCTTGAAGTTGCATTCCTCGTTGGTAAGAAGAAACTTTCAGACATTATCGAGCGTTGTATCAAGATTCACGGCACAACAACTACATCTGAAGTACTTGACAGAATCAAGGCTCTCGGATATAAATATTCAACAAGAGCAGCACTTACTGTTGCTGTATGTGACGCTACAATTCCTCCGCAGAAGAAGGATATTCTTGCTAAGGCAGACGAAGAAGTAGTAGAAATTTCAAACGAATACGAATACGGTTATATCTCATCTGAAGAAAAGACAAAGAAGATTATCAATCTCTGGACAAATACAACAGATGAGGTTACAAAGAAGCTTAAAGAGAACTTCGACAGATACAATCCTATCTGGATGATGGCTGACTCAGGTGCCCGTGGTTCTATCTCACAGATCCGTCAGCTTGCCGGTATGCGTGGACTTATCGCAAATACATCAGGTACTGTCATCGAAATCCCTATCAGAGCTAACTACCGTGAAGGTCTTAACATCCTCGAATACTTTATCGCATCACGAGGCGCCCGTAAGGGTCTTGCCGATACTGCGCTCCGTACTGCTGACTCAGGTTACCTTACACGTCGTCTTGTTGACGTTTCACAGGACGTTATCATCCGTGAGGAAGACTGCGGTACAAACGAAGGTATCGAAGTATTTGAAATCAAGAACGGCAACGAAGTAGTAGAACCATTCAGCGAACGTCTTGTAGGCAGATTCCTTGCTGAAGATCTCCGTGATGAATCAGGCGAACTCGTTGTTTCAAGAAACAAGCTTATCACAGATGCAGATGCTAAGAAGATAGTAGATGCAGGTGTTGAAAAAATCAGAATCCGCTCTGTTCTTCACTGTAAGGCAAGAACAGGTGTATGTGCAAGATGCTACGGTGCAAACCTTGCAAACAACAACATGGTATCAGTCGGTGAAGCTGTTGGTGTTATTGCCGCACAGTCAATCGGTGAACCTGGTACACAGCTTACCATGAGAACATTCCATACCGGTGGTGTTGCGTCAGCCGATGCTGAAGATATCACACAGGGTCTTCCACGAGTTGAAGAACTCTTTGAAGGCAGAAGACCAAAGGGTGCTGCAATTCTTTCAAGAATCAACGGCAGAGTTCACATGGAAGAAATCAAGACAACAACTAACATCATAGTATCAAATGATGAAACAGGTGAGTCTGAAACATACATGATTCCTTATAACCTTAAGATTCGTGTTATGGAAGGCGAGTCTGTTGAAAAGGGAACACGTCTTACAGAAGGTAACATTTATCCAGCTGATATTCTTAACATTCTCGGCGTTCAGGCTGTTCAGAACTACATTATCAATGAAGTTCAGAAGGTTTACCGTTTACAGGGTGTTGATATCAACGATAAGCACATCGAAGTAATCGTTCGTCAGATGCTCAGAAAGATTAAGGTTGAAGAGTCAGGCAGCAGCTATCTCCTTCCTGGCACACTTGTTGACAGCAAGGAAATCGACGCAATCAACGAAGAGCTCCAGGCAAGATATGATAACGGTGATTATGAAGTACAGTTTGTACAGACAAGTCCTGTAATTCAGGGTATCACAAAGGCATCATCCAACTCTGACAGCTTTATGTCAGCCGCATCATTCCAGGAAACAACAAAGGCTCTCACAGATGCAGCTATCAGAGGAAAGAGCGATAAGCTCCTCGGACTTAAAGAAAACGTTATCATCGGTAAGCTTATTCCAGCAGGTACAGGTATGGATTGCTACTCACATGTTGAAGTTGTTAAAAACGAAACATTTGCTGAACAGCACACACCATCACCGCTCGTAAGCCAGATATAATTCATTAAAAATAAAATGCAGTATCCATTTTGGGTACTGCATTTTTTTGTGATTTGATTTTGTCCGTAACTCAACGGGCGGCGGAACGCCGCCCCTACAATATGGTGACAAAACAAAAATAAC
>JAZUGG010000058.1:0-21858 GCA_045641105.1 Ruminococcus sp.
ACTGCGGGGGTTCGGGGAGCAGCTCGCTCCCCGACGGAGGGGGTAAGGGGGAGGCGGAGCCTCCCTAAAAAGCAGTCAGTCAAGCGAAGCAATGACTGACGGACGGCTCGCAGTCGTACCCCTCGGCGCAGACCGACGAAAGAATCATCAACATCCAAAAGATAAGCAGAGAGGGATGCCGAGGGAGAACATTAGTGAACACACGCATGAACTTAATCTGTAGGGGAGTCTGCCATTGGACTCCCTCTTTGCAATACAAACACTTTAGTATATAAAAGCAAGATACCAAGATGACAAGAATCCACTGTAAGGGAGAGTGTCGTCTTGATGATAATCACATGAACACAATCTGTATGGGAGTCCGCCCTCGGACTCCCTCTTTGCAGCACAAATACTTTAGTATATAAAAGCAAGATGACAAGGCGACAAGATTCCATTTATAGATAAGGTGTCACCTTGCCTGCAATAGGAATAAATAGCTATTACAATATCGATAACGGAATATCGATATTCCGTGTATATATTTGTGATATTATATTTTATATGATATAATGAATACATAGTATTCATTATATATTGATCTAAATGCCCTTGCAGATACGCAAATCATAGATTTTATGATATAATGAATACACAGTATTTATTGTTGTTTATGATGTCATGATAATATTTGGTATCATGCGGATATTTCAGAACGTTCAGATATAAACAGCAATACAATGCAGGGGATATTATTTCCGCAAAATTAACGCAAGGAAGGTTTGGGAAATGTTTGAAATTATTGAAAAAAAGTGTCTTAATCCGACAGTAACTCTCATGAGAATCAATGCTCCGAGAATAGCTAAAAAAGCTGAACCCGGTCAGTTCATTATCCTCAGAACAGACGAAAGCGGCGAGAGAATCCCGCTTACTATCGCAGACTATGACCGTGAAAACGGCTCTGTGACTATCATCTTCCAGATAGTCGGCGCTACTACCGAAAAACTCAACCACATGAACGAGGGCGACTGCCTTCATGATTTCGTAGGCCCATTGGGACGTGCTACCGAGACTGACGGACTGAAAAAAGTCGCTGTTATCGGCGGCGGCGTAGGCTGTGCAATTGCTCTGCCTGTTGCAAAGAAACTCCATGAACTCGGCGTTGAGGTGCATTCAATAGTCGGCTTCAGAAACAAAGACCTCGTTATCCTTGAGGACGAGTTCAGAGCCGCAAGCTCAAAGTTTGTGCTCATGTCAGATGACGGCTCTGCCGGCGAAAAGGGACTTGTTACCGATGCCCTGAAAAAGCTCATAGACAGCGGCGAAAAGTATGACCGTGTTATAACCATTGGCCCTCTCATTATGATGAAATTCGTCTGCAAACTCACCAAAGAGTACGATATACCGACGGTTGCATCAATGAATCCTATCATGATAGACGGTACGGGTATGTGCGGCGGCTGTCGTCTTACTGTCGGCGGCGAGACTAAATTTGCCTGTGTTGACGGCCCTGAATTTGACGGTCATCTCATCGATTTCGACGAGGCTATGGCTCGTGGCGCAATGTACAGGCAGTTTGAGCGCAAGGCTCATGAGGATACCTGCAATCTTTTCAGGGAGGTAAAGTGAAATGGCTGACATGACTTCAAAAAGAAACGCTATGCCCGTTCAGGAGCCTGATGTGAGAAACAGGAATTTCAGCGAGGTAGCACTCGGATATACCGAAGAACAGGCAATCGCAGAGGCTAACAGATGCCTTAACTGCAAAAACAAGCCATGCACAAGCGGCTGTCCTGTACAGATAGACATTCCTGCATTCATCGCAGAAGTCGCAAAGGGCGATTTTGAGGCGGCATATAAAGTGATAACCAAGTCGAGCTCACTTCCTGCCGTATGCGGACGTGTATGTCCACAGGAGACACAGTGCGAAAGCAAATGCGTGAGAGGCATCAAGGGCGAACCTGTTGCTATCGGACGTATTGAGCGATTTGTTGCAGACCGGCACAACGCAAATTCAACTGCCGCTCCCGAAAAGCCTGCACCGAACGGTCACAAAGCCGCAGTTATCGGTTCAGGCCCGTCAGGTCTTGCGTGTGCAGGAGACCTTGCAAAAAAAGGCTATGACGTTACGATTTTCGAGGCTCTCCATGTGGCAGGCGGCGTTCTCTCATACGGAATCCCTGAATTCAGACTGCCGAAAACTATCGTTCAGAAGGAAATCGACGGCTTACGTGCTCTCGGTGTAAAAATCGAGACAAATACCGTTGTCGGCAAGACCGTTTCCGTTGATGAACTTATGCAGGAAGAAGGCTTTGAATCGGTATTTATCGGTTCAGGCGCAGGTCTGCCGAGATTTATGAATATAAAGGGCGAAAACCTCAACGGCGTTTACTCCGCAAACGAATTCCTCACACGTATCAATCTCATGAAGGCTTACCGTGAGGACAGCACTACCCCGATAAGGGCAGGTTCAAAGGCTGTTGTCGTTGGCGGCGGAAATGTTGCTATGGATGCCGCAAGATGCGCAAAACGTCTGGGCGCTGATGTAACTATCGTATACAGACGTACAGAAAATGAACTTCCAGCCCGTGCGGAGGAAGTCGAACACGCCAAGGAGGAGGGCATTGCTTTCCGTTTCCTCACAAATCCTATCGAGATCAAGGCTGACGAAAACGGCTGGGCTAAGAGCATCGTATGTCAGGAAATGGAACTTTCCGAGCCTGATGCTTCGGGACGTGCAAAGCCTGTTCCGAAAAAGGATGCTTTCATTGAACTTGATGCAGACTGCATTATTATGTCTATCGGTACATCTCCGAATCCGCTCATCAAATCCACGACAAGCGGTCTGGATACACAGAAATGGGGCGGAATCATTGCCGATGAGGACGGAAAAACTTCAAAGGACGGCGTTTATGCAGGCGGCGATGCTGTAACAGGTGCGGCTACGGTAATTCTCGCAATGGGCGCAGGAAAGAAAGCCGCCGCCGCTATGGACAAGTTCATGCAGGATAAATAAGCTCTGAACGGAGTGACATTATGACAAAAAAAATAACCTCTCAGACATTGTCAAGACTGCCGATGTACTTCAATTACCTGACATCTCTCCCCGAATCGAAGAAAAACGGACATATTTCAGCTACAGCAGTTGCCGAGGCACTGGGACTGAATGATGTTCAGGTGCGAAAAGACCTTGCATCGGTAAGCCGTGGCGGAAAGCCGAAAATAGGCTATGTTACGGCTGAACTTATCGGAGATATCGGACATTTTCTCGGCTTTGAGAACCATGACGGCGTTGTTGTTGCAGGAATGGGAAATCTTGGCAGGGCTATGCTTGAAAGCAACGGCTTTGCGGATTATGGATTTGATATTCTCTGCGGCTTTGACTGCGATCAGGACATAATCGGCACGGAGATAAACGGCAAGCCTGTCTATCATATTTGCGACCTTTCGGAATATTGCAGAAACGGGAATATCAGGATTGGGATAATCACAGTTCCCGAAAATTCGGCACAGGAGGTTTGTGATATCATGGTAGATGCAGGGCTTGAGTATATCCTGAATTTTGCCGCAGTTCATCTTAATGCTCCGAAAAATGTGATTATCCACAACGAAAATATATCTCTCACGCTTGCCATGCTTGCACGTATGTGATTAAATAATAATTCAACGGCGAAGCCGCATACTGCGGGGGTTCGGGTGGGATGCCGAGGGCGGCATCCCCTGCAAAGGTGTTGATACAAAATGCAGTTAACACCGAATGAATCAGGATAGCTAAAACGCCATAAAGGAGGAGACTGCCATGAGAACAAAGGATAAAAAAGCTTTAGTTCTGATGATATGTATGCTGATACTCTGTATCGGCGGCATTATCGGCTTTTCATTCAGCATAACGAACCGCCTGAAATTCAACAGTTCTGCGGTCACGGTCAGTGCGGTCATATCCGACCTGCGGAAAGAGTCATATAATTCTGACGACAGCGTTATCACATATACGGCAGTTTACGTAAAGTATACATATGACGGTGCAGAATATGAACGCAAACTCAAAGACTATGAGGGCAGAAAGCAGATAGGCGTTGAGGTCGATATACAGATCGATCCCGATGATCCGGCAAAACAGCCGCCTGCCGATATAACAGGCAGTATTGCAGGTGTTGTGATATGTGCATTTTTCGCTGTACTGTCGGTATTCATATACAGAAATGTGCGCAGATCACCATAATGATGAGCGGACAGCATGAGGGGATTATTCCTTTGGGCTGTCCGTTTTGTATATTTGAATGCACAATAAATTGCTTGACTATCTCTGCGCATAGTGGTATAATTACTGTGTTATGGCTATCATATAACAGATAGGAGATATTACAAATGAAAAAATTAACAGCTTTAATGGCTGCACTTGCAATTGCAGTGTGTACATTCACAGCCTGCGAAAATAAGAATAAAACATCCGAATCGACCCCTTCGACACAAGCAACAGAGATATCAACAGAGCCTGATACGCTCCCGGCTGATTCTGATGCCACAGCTTTATGCACAGATCTGCTGAACAAATATCTTACTGCGGTAAATACGGGAGATATCGAGCTGGCATTCAAATATCAGTACGATGACGGGATTATAGAGGCTGTTACTGCTCTTTCGGGCTATCAGACGGTTCAGGAAATGTACGACAACTTCAAAGGCTCATTCGACGGTCTGAACCTTACTGTCAGCAGTATTGAAAAGGTACAGCCGATAACGGATTATCAGTACGGCTTTATTCAGGAGGTCTACGGAAGATTCTGCGCTGTTCAGTATATTGTTGACCGTGACGGCGGCATAAACAAGACCACTACTAAATATTTGCAGGAAGTATACGCTGATGATGAAAAGTACAAGGAGTATACTCTTGACTTCAAGGAAGGCTACTATGTTGAGTGTACCATTAATTCGGAAGGTCAGGGAAATTCAGGACAGCGTATAATGATATACCGTACCGATGAGGACAACTGGAAGATAGATATGACGGTTGCGGAATATATTGACCAGTGCGAGGATTATGCAATTGACCATGTCACCGACATGATAGCGCACACTGCCAACGATATGCTTGAACAGCATCCGGAAATTGCTGACAAGGAGTTCATAGTCGGCTCTGAAAAATCGCTTGATGTTCAGGTTCCTGACGGATTTGACGCAGACAGTCTCAGAAAATATATTCTCGATAACTGCGCAGAATATACCGAAGGAAAATACTATATGTTCATCAAGGAAGGCAGGGCATATTGTTCTGCATATGACGGTGGCACGGGATATATCGGTACTAACCCTTACGGCGGACAGATAGGCGAAAAAGAGGACGGCACTCTTGACTATGTCGAAATACCGCTTCAGGACAGCAAGAGCTTTGACAAGATATATAACAATACCGCCGATGCTCTTAAAAATCACAAATAATATCTGCGTGGAGAGGTAAAATATGCCTGAATTTGCTCAGACACGGCAGAATAATTATGCGCTCCTGTGAATATAATGATTTATACCACACAGGAGGTGCGCTGTATGCAGGAAAAGGAAATTATCCGAAACCAGAATATTATTCTCGAAAACCGCAAAAAACTCACAATATCGGGAATTACCGACGTTGACAGCTTTGACGAGAAAGCTGTCTGTCTTTATACTCAGCTTGGCGAGCTTACGATTCAGGGTAGCGAACTTCATATCGATTCCATGAGCGTTGAAACGGGCGATATGACCGTAACAGGCGATATACGGTCACTTGTCTATGGCGACAGGGATAAGAAACACCCCGTTTCTGCTCTGGGGAAACTGTTCAGATGACAGTTCCCGAAACTTTTTTCACGGTCAGCGAGGAGACATGGCTGTTTCTGCTTTCATGCGCTTTCGGGGCGGCACTGGGCGTTTTCTATGATATTTTCCGCACAGTCAGACTTGTTTTCCGTCACGGAAGCGTTCTCGTTGCCGCAGAGGATATTATATTTCTTGCCGTTTATTGTATTTTTCTCTCAGCCTTTGCCTCAGCCGCCGCTCTCGGTCAGGTCAGAGGCTATTTCGTTATCGGCAACATTCTCGGTTTTTCGCTTTATATCGCCACTCTCGGCAGGCTTACCGTGAAAATTATGAAAAAATTGATAAACGCCGCAAAAGCCGTTATGTCCTTCATATTCAAGCCTTTTTCCCTCTGCTTTGCATTTCTATGTAAAAAAGAATGTGTTAAATTTGTGGGAAATTCCAAAGTTATTGTAAATTCTGTTAAAAATGTAAAGAAACTCTTGCCAAAACACTCCTTTATGTTGTATAATAAAACAGAAAATAAAAACAGAAAGACGTGAATAACGTTGTCAAGAAAAAAGAGGTACAATACCAAAAAGGGACTGTTTAACAGAAGTCTTGTAAGACTGGTAGCAGCCGCAGTTTTTATCGGTTGTACCGTTCTTCTTTTCGCTACGGAAAGAGACTGCCATGTAAAAGAAGAACAAGTTGCTGTAATTCAGGCTAAGCTCGAAAAATGTGAAGCGGAAAATGATGAGCTTCAGCGTGTTCTTGAAAGTGACGATAAAAATGCCTATATGGAAAAAATTGCCCTTGAAGAATATGGTTATGCTTATACTGATGAACACAGATTTTACGACATAACAAGAGATTAATCAGGCTTGTGCTACAGGTCTTTAAAAAGGAGTTTATATTTTATATGCAGCTGGAAATTGGTAAGATCTATAACGGCAAGGTCAAGGGTATCACACAGTACGGTGCTTTTGTTGATATTGAGGGCGGCGGTACAGGTATGGTTCATATCTCGGAAATCGCCAATACCTATGTAAACGAGATTCGTGACCATCTCACTGAAAATCAGGAGGTCAAGGTCAAGGTCATCGGTATCAACGAGGCAGGCAAGGTAAGCCTTTCAATAAAGAAAGCTTCTGAAAATGCTGAATCCGCACCTCCCAGACAGAGAAAAGGCGGCGAACGCTCAAACAACGGCAACAGAGATAACAACAATAATGCCAATAAGAGCAAGCCGAATGTATGGGAGCCGAAAAAGCAGACTCCGCCCTCAGAGATGACTTTTGAGGATATGATGTCACGCTTCAAGCAGAGCAGTGAGGAGCGTATGTGCGACCTTAAAAGAAGTACCGACAGAAAGAATGGTACAAGAAGAAAGTAATTTTATGCCGTCCGATAAATGGGCGGCTTTGCTTTTATTAGTGCATTGTGTACAAAAAATATGGGTTGAAATTCATATTAAAATATGATATAATTATATACACTGCTAACCACAGCTATCCCCACATCCCAATGACATCACGTTATCCATGACCGACCATAAGACCGACCACAGAAAAATAAGGAGAAAATGAATGAATATAGAAGTTACAAGAATCAATCAATGCATTGAAGAAGACCCAGCCGGTTACGTTAAAAATGTCAATGAGGACTATCTTTTCAGGCTCAATAGAATAGTTGACGAGATAGAAAAGGTCAGCGCCGAAAAATCGGTAATTCTTTTGTCAGGCCCGTCAGGTTCGGGAAAAACTACCACCGCAATGATGATAGAACACCTCCTTGATGAGCGTGGACATGAGACACATATGATATCTATGGACGACTATTTCTGTCCGCTTACAGAGCATGAGAAATATCTCCTTACGCAGGGAACTATTGACCTTGAATCCCCTGACCGTATCGACAAGCCGCTTCTGAATGAGCAGATAAAAGCTCTCGCTCAGGGCGAGGAGATAGAGATACCAAAGTATGATTTCACCACGTCATCCCGTGTAAGCTCAGGCAGAAAGCTCAGTATAAAAAAGGGCGAAATAGTAATCTTTGAGGGTATCCATGCACTCAATCCTGATGTTATCACCGTGCCTGACCGGTTTCTCATGAAAATTTATGTCAGTGTCCGTACCCGTGTGACCTGCGATGATATAGTCCTCCACCCGTCAAAGGTGAGACTTCTCCGCAGAATGATAAGAGACAAGAATTTTCGCAAGCGTTCTCTGCGTGAGACACTGAATATGTTTGAAAACGTTGAAATAGGCGAAAATAAGTATATAATGCCGTATAAGCACCGTGCAGATTTCGATGTCGATACATTTATAGCATATGAGATGAGTGCATACCGTGACACTCTGCTCGATGAACTGCACAAAATGAGCGATGCGCCTCAGCTTGCAGACGTTACAAGAGTGCTTGAAAATCTTGCTCCTCTCGGCAGGGAGAATATCCCGTCTGATTCGCTTATCTGCGAGTTTATCGGGAAATGACATTCGATAATCAACACAAGGCAGCAGCATAAAACATTGTCAGACGTGCTTTGTGCAGTGCTGCCACAAGTCGCCGCAATTATGGCAGTTAAGGAGTTTTTATGGAATATCTCGAAAATCGGGAGCTTTCATGGCTCAAATTCAATAAAAGAGTTCTTGAAGAAGCTGTTGAACCCGATACACCTCTGCTGGAAAGACTTTCGTTTTCAGCGATATATCAGAGCAATCTCGACGAATTTTTCATGGTTCGTGTTGGTGCACTCATGAGCCGTGACAAGAAGGAACATAAGAAAGACAAGGATAAGAAGGGCAAAAAGGATAAGGATAAAAATGACAAGGACGACGATAATGACAAAATGCCGCCGTCAGAGCAGCTTGATGCCGTTTTTACCGCAGTACGCCGCTTACAGCCTTCCGTTGAGGAGGCTTACAGGAACAATATGACTGCGCTCGAACCTCATGGCTATAAGCACGTAACCTTTGAAACAGCCACAAAAGAGGAACTCAGCTTCCTTGAACTTTACTTCAAGCGTGAACTGAAACCGTTCATTTCGGGTACGGTAGTGAATGACGACCTGCCGTTCCCGTTCCTCAAAAACAAGGAAATGTATGTCGTTGTCAAGCTTGCCTCAAAGAAAAAGATATCTATCGGCGTGATACCTGTCAGCTATGAGAACAGCGAGAGAATAGTACATCTCGGTAACGGCGGAAAGCGTTTTATTCTTGAGGAGGATATCGTTCTACATTTCGCTCATCTCATGTTCAAAAACTATGAGGTCGTTGACCGTGCCATTATACGTGTTACACGAAATGCGTCGATAATGGTTTCGGGACGTGGTGCGGAATTCCGTGAACGCATGGAGGAACTTGTTGCAAAAAGAAAGAAGCTTGATGCAGTAAGACTCGAAATATCGGATGTTTTCAGCCATGATGCACTGGAATATCTCTGTAAGAATCTCAAGCTGAAACAGGCGAATGTCTTTGCGTCAAGGATACCTCTTGACCTCTCGTTCCTTCATCTTTTGCAGGAATATGACGAAAGCCCTGAACTTCATTATGTCCCACGCACTCCGAGAAAGCCGGCGTGTCTTTCGGATACAAGACCTGTTTTCGCTCAGGTCAAGGCTAAGGATATGCTTCTCAGCTATCCGTTCGAGTCGATGAATATGTCGTTCATAAGGCTTTTGCAGGAGTCTGCGAATGATCCGAAGGTAACATCGATAAAGATAACCCTTTACCGGCTTGCCCGTAACAGCAAGGTAATAGATGCGCTCTGTACTGCCGCCGAAAACGGCAAGGACGTGCTTGTTATGATAGAACTGCGTGCAAGATTTGATGAGGCAAATAATATTGAATGGTCAAAACATTTACAGCTTGCAGGCGTGCGTGTTATCTATGGCCCGAAGGATTTCAAGGCTCACTCGAAGCTTCTCCTCATCAAGAGAAAGGCTCAGGGCGACAGCTATGACTATGTGACACAGATAGGCACGGGCAACTATAACGAGAAAACAGCCGCTATCTATACTGACCTGATGCTCCTGACCTCGGACAAGGCAATTGCGGAGGATGCCGAAGCAGTATTCAACAGCCTTGAAAACGGTACATTTGTCGAAAAGACGAACAAGCTTCTTGTGTCGCCTCTTGCCCTCAGACCGCAGGTGCTTGCTATGATGGATGAACAGATAGCTATTGCTAAAAGCGGCGGAAGCGGCTATATTGCGGCAAAAGTCAACTCTCTCAACGATAAGGCTATAATGGAAAAGCTTGTGGAGGCTTCACAGGCAGGCGTAAAGATAGAACTTGTGGTAAGAGGAATATGCTGCCTTATCGCAGGTGTTAAGGGATATACCGAAAATATCACAGTCCGCAGTATCGTGGGACGCTTCCTTGAACACAGCCGTGTATTCATATTCGGTGCAGACGGTGCTGACCAGAAAATATATCTCGGTTCGGCAGACTATATGAGCCGAAATACCGTGCGCCGTGTCGAGGTAGCCGTACCTGTCGAGGACGAAAAGATAAAAAAGCGCATACGTGATATGTTCAAAGTTATCATGAGGGATAATGTCAAAGCAAGAGTTATGCTCAGCGACGGAAGCTATATCCATGACCGCCGCAAAGAGAGGTATGCTCTTGTATCATCTCAGGAATATTTCTACGAGGAAGCCTATAACAAACTTGACGTGAAAGCAAACCGTCAGAAACAGCTCAAACAGAACCGTGAAAAAAAATCTGACGATAAAAAGACTGCATCTCCGTCAAAAGGCAGAAAAAAGAAAAATTCATAAAAACTACTTGAAACGCTGTCAGTTTTATGGTATAATAAGTAGAAAACTGTCCGCTGTTTTATAAATGATGCGGACAGCCCTGATATATTATTGTAAACACAGTAAATTATTGCGTTTACAATTAGCCGATATGCACGGAGATGGCGTAGTCATCGGATGTGCAAGGCTATATAAATAAATATATTTTAGTGAATGCAGAATTATTTTCTGCATTCACTATAAATTACATTGAGGTTTTAATTAATGATAGGATACTATAATTATACTGTTATTCTTACATATCTCAGTCTTGTATCATCGGTTGTTGGTATGTTTCTTGCTGTTGGATGCGGCGGAAACCCTTCACACCCTGAATATGCCATTATTTGTCTTATGGTTTCGGGACTATGCGATATGTTTGACGGCAAGGTTGCAAGAACTAAAAAAAATCGTACCGATGACGAAAAAAAGTTCGGTATACAGATAGATTCGCTTTGTGATGCAGTCTGTTTCGGCGTACTGCCTGCAATAATCGGCTATTCAGTCGGCATGAATGACTGGTGCGATCTGCCGATACTTGTTATTTTCCCGCTGTGCGCCGTGATACGTCTTGCGTATTTCAACGTGGCAGAGGAGGACAGACAGAAGAAAACTTCCGAAAACCGCAAGGTATATGAGGGACTTCCTGTTACAAGCGTAGCGCTGATCCTGCCGCTTCTGTACAGCTTCCACAAGGATATAGGTTCGGAGTGGTTTCCGACAGTTTACGGCGGAGCACTGCTTCTTATTGCAATCGCATTCATCACACGCTTCAAGGTGAAAAAGCCGAGCATGAAAACGATGCTGTGCTTTATTGGCGTGGGTGTACTGGAACTTATCTGGATGCTTTACAAGACTAAAATTAACTGATATTATACGAAATAAACAATATGTAGGGGCGACCATTGGTCGCCCGTTTTTTGTATGGGGTACGTTCGGTCATATTTACAAATCGCAGTGATGCGGATATCCCTCGGCTTGCCCGACATAAAAATTAATCAATAAAAGTAAATACAGCCGCCGCAGTTTCTGCAAAATCGCAGTTGACAAGGGGAAAAGATAATGCTATAATATAAATACATAGAGAGCTATTGTCGATATAGCTCTCTTTATTATGTTTGAAAGGGGTTTTGCCGATGTTCAAAACAATTGGTTCTCACGTCGGAAAGTACAAAAAACAAGCACTGCTTTCTCCGCTCTCAATAGTCGGAGAGGTCGCAATGGAAGTTCTCATTCCATATATCATGGCGCTGATAATCGATAACGGCATCAAAAAGGGCGATATCGGCTATGTCGCAAAAATGGGCGGTCTTATGGTCGTTATGTCGCTGTGTTCACTCTGTTTCGGCGCATTTGCCGCAAGAATGAGTGCCGTTGCCGGCATGGGTTTTGCCAAGAATCTCAGAAGTGCTCTTTTCCGCAAGGTTCAGGATTTCTCCTTTGCCAACGTGGATAAGTTCTCCACAGCCTCACTTACAACTCGTCTTACCACGGATGTCACAAATATCCAGATGGGCTTCATGATGCTGATAAGAGGTGCAGTCCGCTCACCTATCATGCTGGTATGCGCATTTATAGCCGCAGTCCGCATAAACGCAAAACTGTCGCTCATCTTCCTCATTGCTGTGCCTGTTCTCGGCATTATAGTATTCTCAATCATCTCAAAGGCGCATCCACGCTTTGAGAAAATGCTTGGTATGTATGATGATATGAACGGCAAGGTTCAGGAAAATCTCATAGGAATTCGTGTCGTAAAGGCATTCGCACGAGAGGACTATGAAAAGAAAAAGTTCAGCGACAATACCGATGCTGTCCGTCTTGCACAGTTCATGGCTGAAAAGCTTGTTATCCTCAATACGCCGATAATGCAGCTTGTCATGTACGGAAGTATCGCCGCAATTCTCTGGTTCGGCGGAAATATGGCAGTAGACGGCGGAATCGCTACAGGTGAGCTTTCAAGCTTCATCATGTATGTCGGACAGATACTCATGTCACTCATGATGCTCTCCATGCTCTTTATCCTCTTTGTTATTTCAAGAGCATCTATCAAGCGTATCTATGAAGTTCTCGTTGAAGAACCGACTATCAAGGACAACACCGCATCAGATGCAGTTGTTGCAGACGGCTCAATAAGCTTTAAAAACGTAAGCTTCAGCTACTACAACGACATGAATACACTCGCACTCAGCCATATCGACCTTGATATACAGTCGGGTGAGACTATCGGTATCATCGGCGGTACGGGTTCATCAAAAACCACTCTCGTTTCGCTTATCCCACGTCTTTATGAGGCTACAGAGGGTAAGGTATACGTAGGCGGCAGAGATGTTTCGGAATATCAGCTTGAAAGACTCAGAAACGAAGTCGCAATGGTACTCCAGAAGAACGTGCTGTTCTCAGGCACTATCAGGGATAACCTGAAATGGGGCGATTCAGAGGCTACTGACGAAGAAATTATCGATGCCTGCAAATCAGCCTGCGCACATGATTTCATAATGAATTTTCCTGACGGCTATGACACTGACCTCGGTCAGGGCGGCGTAAACGTTTCAGGCGGTCAGAAACAGCGTCTTTGTATTGCAAGGGCACTTCTCAAAAAGCCTAAGATAATCATTCTTGACGACTCCACAAGCGCAGTCGATACCGCAACAGACAGCCAGATTCGCAAGGCATTCCGTGAAAAGCTTGCCGATACGACAACTATCATCATCGCACAGCGTATCTCCTCGGTTCAGGACGCAGACAGGATAATCGTCATGGACAACGGAAAGATTGTAAGTGTGGGAACTCATGAAGAACTGCTCAAATCGAGCGGCATCTACCGTGAAGTATACGACTCACAGCAGAAAGGAGCTGATGAATAATGCCGCCAAGAGGCAATATGAAGCCGCCTGCAAAGCCTGAAAATGTATTCAAAAGCATAAAGCGCATTTTCAGCTATATGTACGGCTATAAAGTTCAGCTTGCAATTGTTGTGATAGCAATAATCATCAGTTCAGGCGCAAGCGTTGCAGGAACATACTTCCTGAAACCTGTCATCGATAATCTCGAAAACGCCATAAAGTCGGGAGAATGGGACAAAAAGAGCTTTGTCGGAATCCTCGGCATAATGATAGGTGTATATCTTCTCGGCGCACTCAGCACATTCATCTATCAGAGACTTCTTCTCAATATTTCGACAAATACACTGAAACGCATCAGAGATGACCTTTTCAACAAAATGGAAATGCTCCCGATACGCTTCTTTGACAAGCACACCCACGGCGAACTCATGAGCCTTTATACCAACGATACAGATGCTATCCGTGAAATGCTCAGCAATACGATATCACAGTTCATCGGTTCGGCAGTTACGATCGTGGGCGTATTCACCGTTATGCTCATACACAGCTGGATGCTGACCATTATCGTTGTCGTGATGTTCGTCATTATAATAAGAGTTATCGGATTTATCGGCTCACGAAGCGGCAAGGGATTTATCGCACAGCAGAGGTCTCTCGGCAAGGTCAACGGCTATATCGAGGAAATGATCGACGGTCAGAAGGTAGTCAAGGTATTCTGCCATGAGGACATCGCAGACAAGGAGTTTGAACGCCTTAATAATGAACTTTGCGAGGCGGCAACAAGAGCCAATACATTTGCAAATATCCTCATGCCTATCATGAATAACCTGTCATACGTACACTATGCGCTCACAGCTATCGCAGGCGGCATCATGACCGTAAAGGGCATAGGCGGAATGACAGTAGGTACGGTAATCTCATACTTACAGCTTACACGTTCATTCTCACAGCCTATCACACAGGTCTCACAGCAGCTCAATTCCGTTCTCACAGCCCTTGCAGGTGCGGAGAGAATTTTCAGGGTAATTGACGAAGAACCTGAAGCAGATGAAGGCTATGTAACACTGGTAAACGCCGAAATAGCGAAGGACGGCACTATCACCGAGACAGAACGCCGCACAGGTCACTGGGCATGGAAACACCCTCACCATGACGGTACAACAACATATACCGAGGTAAGGGGCAAGGTTGAATTTGATGATGTAGTATTCGGCTATGAACCCGAAAAGACAGTTCTCAACGGCATTTCGCTCTATGCAAATCCGGGACAGAAGATAGCATTCGTAGGCTCGACAGGCGCAGGAAAAACTACCATCACGAACCTGATAAACCGTTTCTATGACGTGCCTGACGGAAAGATACGCTATGACGGCATAAATATCAACAAGATAAAGAAAGACGACCTCAGACGTTCGCAGTCCATTGTTTTGCAGGATACGCACCTTTTCACGGGTACTGTTATGGATAATATCCGTTACGGAAAGCTTGATGCAACAGATGATGAGGTTTATGCAGCCGCAAAGCTTGCGAATGCCGATTACTTCATAAGACATCTTGAAAACGGCTATAATACGATGCTGACGGCAGACGGCGCAAATCTCAGTCAGGGACAGAGACAGCTTCTTGCAATTGCAAGAGCCGCAATAGGCGATCCGCCTGTACTTATTCTCGACGAGGCTACAAGTTCTATCGATACACGTACAGAAGCGCTTATCGAAAAGGGCATGGACAGTCTCATGGAGGGCAGAACGGTATTTGTTATCGCACACAGACTTTCGACAGTCCGCAATTCGCAGGCTATCATGGTGCTTGAAAACGGCAGGATAATAGAGCGTGGCGACCATGATGACCTCATAGCACAGCACGGAAAATACTATCAGCTTTATACTGGTATGTTTGAACTTTCATAATAAATAAGAAAAGGGACAGTTTCGGCTGTCCCTTTCAGTCTGTTGAAAAAGTCAAAATTATTTCGTTAAGCAAGGGCTGTCGAGGACGCCAGCCCCTACAATTCAGCTATTCTTCGATAATGCATTGGTAGGGGACGGCGTCCTCGACGTCCCCAAATAAGTTTTTTGACACGCTGAAAGGGACAGTTTCGGCTGTCCCTTTAATTTATATTTTACTTTTTGAATTTAGCAGAGATAAGAGTATATCCATATGGTGGAACAACAGCGGTATCATTTTCAAATTTGCCGCATATCGGTTCAAAGTCGGTGAACAGATTGAAACGTGAGCTGAAATCTGCAATATTGACCTCATCGCCGCTTCTGTTGATGATAACGAGGCAGTCCTTTTCGCAGGTGAAACCTGTACGTGTGAAGGCAACGAGCCTGTCATCAGCGATACCCTCACTGCTCATGAAGTATATTTTGCCGTCCTTCATATTCGGAACGGATTTTCTGACACGGCTGAGTTCGCTGACATAATCGATAAGTTCAGTGTCCTCACTGCCCCACGGGTAACAGCCACGGTTGAACGGATCTTTATATCCCTGCATACCTGCCTCGTCGCCGTAGTAGATACTCGGCACGCCCGGGAGGAAGAACTGGAGAGCCATAGCTGTTTTCAGAAGATTTTTGCCCTTCTGGTACTGTTCGGGAGTGAGCATATTGCCTGCCATCCAGTCTTTGCTCTTGTCGCTGCAGTCCTCGCCGCCGAGACGGTTTATTGCACGTTCGATATCGTGAGTTGATACGAAATTCATGAGCACATCGACAGTCGGCTTAGGGTAATTTTCGGTAATGGTCATGACCGAGTTTATCAGGTCAGATGTACTGCCGCCCTTTGCGTAGTTTATGATAGCCTCACGGAACGGATAGTTCATAACGGAGTCAAGCTGATCGCCAAGGAGATATCTTCTCTTGATGCCGTAGCTTTCCTTGTTGGAAGCGTCCTCCCAGACCTCACCGATAACGATTTTGTCGTTATTGAAATTCTTTACGGATTTTCTGAGATTATTGAGGAACTGGTCAGGAAGTTCGTCAGCAACATCGAGACGATAGCCTGATGCGCCAAGACCGAGCCAGTAATTGAGAACGCCCTCCTCGCCGCAGATGAATCGGGTATAGTTTTCGTTGTTCTCGACAACATTCGGGAGGGTATCGATGCCCCACCAAGCCTCATAAACTTCAGGGTATTCAATGAAAGTGTACCAGTCATAGAAGAAGCTGTCACGGGACTGATATGCGCCGAGTTCGGGATAGCGTCCGAACTTGTTGAAGTAGACGCTGTCTGCGCCCGTATGGGAGAATACGCCGTCGAGGATAATGGATATACCGTACTTTTCGGCTTCTGCGCAAAGCTCCGAGAACTCCTCATTTGTACCGAGGAGAGGATCAGCCTTCATGTAGTCTGCGGTATTGTAGCGGTGATTTTCGTGAGCCTCGAAAATAGGGTTGAGGTAGATGCAGGTCACGCCGAGGTCTTTGAGATACGGCAGTTTAGACTGTATGCCTGCGAAATCGCCGCCGAAGTAGTCGTTATTCCATACATGACCGTTCTTATCGGGCTTGTAATTCGGAATGCCGCCCCAGTCATCACGGAGAATACGTCCCTCGGGGATATTTTCATGAACCTTGCCGCTCTTGCAGAAACGGTCAGGGAATATCTGATACATAACTCCGCCCTTGAGGAAGTCGGGAGTATGGTAGTCTTTCTTATAAACGGTAAGCTGGAAAAGTTCGCCGCCGCTTACAGAGCCTTCATGGTTGTTGACTTTTTTGATGAAATAGCGTTTGCCGTTGTGGAGATATGAGAAGTAGTAGTAGTGGATATCGCTGTATCTTGCGTAATATTCGGCAGAATAGGCGATGCAGCCGTCTTCCTCTGTTATCTCGTTCATATTGATATAGCGCTCCTTGAAGCCTGTGCGGAAAAGCACGATAACAGGAGCAAAGTCAAGATGAATGTCCTTGCTGAGCCTGATAGTGAAGCGGATAGTTTCGTTCTGTCTTACAGCTCCGAAGATAGATTTGTAGTTAAGATCCCATGCATCAAAAATAGGTTTCATATATTTCCTCCGTTCTGTGGTTGAAGTAGTGTCGTCGGACAAAATTTGTGGGTAATTATTGCTTTACTTGCTTTACTGCTTTGTAGGGGATGCCGCCCACGGCATCCCAAATTCCCGAACAAAACGTGTGACATATTCCGTCGGTATGCGGCTTCGCCGTTTCTTATTTTTTTATCTGAGATGCCAGATATTGTCTGCATATTCCGTAACTGCACGGTCAGCCGAGAAAATACCTGCGCCTGCAATATTATTAAGCGACATCTTAGCCCACTTCATTTTGTCATTATAGCAGAAAGTGATGAATTTCTGAGCATTTCTGTAGCTGTCAAAATCAGCAAGAACCATATAAGGATCACGGTCTTTGAGTGAATTTGCAACGTCATTGAAGGTACAGCCGTTGATACCACGGTACATACGGTCAATAGCCTCATGGATAGCGCCGTTGCTGTTATAGTAGTCGTTAGGTCTGTAGCCCCTGACTTTGAGTTCATTTACTTCAGGTGTTGTCATGCCGAAGATAACGATATTGTCATCGCCTGCGGCTTCTTTTATCTCGATGTTTGCGCCGTCGAGAGTACCGAGAGTGATTGCACCGTTGAGCATGAGTTTCATACAGCCCGTACCTGAAGCCTCCGTACCTGCGAGGGATATCTGTTCTGAAACGTCTGATGCAGGCATGAGTTTTTCGGAGAGCGTTACGCAGTAGTTTTCAAGGAATACGACGGAAAGCTTCTGGCTTATTCTCGGATTTTTTCTTATTTCCTCGGATATCGCCCATATCATCTTGATTATCTGCTTTGCGAGATAATAACCCGGAGCAGCCTTTGCGGCGAAAATATAGGTCTTTGGAATGAACGGAGCATCAGGGTTGTTCTGGAGATAAGCATAATCCGCAAGTATATTCATGACATTGAGGTGCTGTCTCTTGTATTCGTGGAGACGCTTTACCTGAACGTCGAAAATGCTGTCAGGATCGAGGATAATGCCGCTTTCGTTCTTTATGAATTTTGCAAAGCTTTCCTTGTTTGAACGTTTAACGGCGGCAAGTTTTGTAAGGACTTCCGTATCGTTTTCAAAAGCCTTGAATTTGGAAAGTTCAGCGCCGTCCTTGATGAATTTCGGGCCTATCGTATCGGTGAGGAGCTGTGTCAGTTCAGGATTTGACTGATAGAGCCACCTTCTGTAAGCTATGCCGTTTGTGACATTCTTGAATTTTTCGGGAGTATTCTCATATTCGTCATGGAAAACGGACTGCTTGATAATTTCGGAATGGAGCTTTGAAACGCCGTTTATGCTGTGAGAAGCGGCAACGCAGAGAGTAGCCATGTGTATCTGATTGTCCTTGATTATGGACATTCTTGAAGTTTTTGAGCTGTCGCCGCCGTTAGTATCCATAAGGTGCTGACAGTAGCGGTTATTTATCTCAACGATGATAGAGAAGATTCTCGGTATAATTGTTCTTACGAGGTTAACGTCCCATTTTTCGAGAGCCTCAGCCATAACGGTATGGTTGGTGTAAGCGAATGTATGAGTAACGATATCCCATGCTTTATCCCAGCCGTAGCCGCAGTCATCGAGGAGAATACGCATAAGTTCGGGGATAGCGAGTGTCGGGTGGGTATCGTTTATATGGATAGCGACCTTCTCGGCGAAGTTGTCGAGAGTGCCGTAAACGTTCATGTGGGTGTTGACGATATCTCCGATAGAAGCGGCGCAGAGGAAGTACTGCTGACGCAGACGGAGGCTCTTGCCCTCGATGTGGTTGTCGTTAGGGTAGAGTATCTTGGAGATAGCGTTTGCTATGGAGTTCTGTGCGAGTGCGGCATCATACTTGCCCTGATTGAACATCTCCATGTTGAAGCTCGGAGCTTTAGCCGACCACAGACGGAGTACGGAAACGCCCTCGGTGCCGTAGCCTGAAACATACATATCGTAAGGGATAGCCACAACGGTATTGTAGTTTACATGAGAGATGTGGTGATAGTGTTCGTCCCAGTATTCCTGCAAATCACCTTCAAAGCGGACATCGATAGCAAGCTCAGGCTTTGGAACGAGCCATACAGCGCCGCCGGGGAGCCAGTTGTCAGGGAGTTCGGTCTGCCAGCCGTCCTCAAGTTTCTGCTGGAAGATGCCGTATTCATAGCGTATGGAGTGTCCCATTGCAGGGAAACCCGTAGTAGCGAGCGCATCAAGGTAACAGGCGGCAAGTCGTCCGAGACCGCCGTTTCCGAGACCTGCATCAGGCTCGAAGTCATATATCATATCGAGGTTGATGTCATAGTTTTTGAGGAGAGCCTTCACATCATCGGCAATGCCGAGGTTATAGAGTGAAGTTTTGAGGGAACGTCCCATGAGGAATTCCATTGAGAGGTAATATATCTGTTTTCCGCCGACGGAATGGGTGTGGTTGACGAAGGACTGCCGTTTCGTGCCGAGAATTTCAACGATGACAGAAGAAAGTGCCCTGTAGACCTGTTGGTCAGAGGCTTCCTCGGGAGATACGCCGTAGAGTTCCTGAAGCTTTTTGGGAAATTCATCTTTAATAGTATTCATAAGTGGGTTTATCTTTTTGATGTTGGTCATATTCAGTTCTCCATTCTGCCGTGTGCGGCTATATTACCAGATGTATATTTCTGACAGTATATACATAAATTAATATAATATGCCATTGTCACAAATTACAAAAGGTATATTTTAATTATACTCTTTTTATATGAATTTTTCAATTGTAAGTTTCAACAAATATTTATCCACGAAATTTACATATTGAAAAAACGCTATAGCGGAACGAAAAAGCACCTCAAAAGCAACGTTATAATAAACTATGCAGAGAGATTATGCTATATGATATTTGTGCAGATTGAACGAAATTTGCTGATTTTAGTTCGATTTCACATTTTTAAATCAAAAACGCAAAAAAAGTATTTGAAATTTCTGATAATCTGTGATATAATATATCCGTGAGTAATTTGACGGGTTCGCTATGCCCGTTTACGGCTTAACTGAAAGCCGATATAACAACGAAATATTAGAACTAAAGAAAAGGTGATCTTAATGGAAAAGAA
Organism: Ruminococcus sp.; assembly: GCA_045641105.1. Lineage (GTDB taxonomy): Bacteria > Bacillota > Clostridia > Oscillospirales > Ruminococcaceae > Ruminococcus. The sequence continues at coordinate 20,473 of JAZUGG010000058.1, forward strand.
AAAACATTTCTCTCTGCTGAAATTTCTGATTATACTGATTTGCTTTATATCGATTGCATTCTCGGCAGGAGTCAATGTCCTGTTTGCAGGCGGAAAAACTCCTGTTATTCTCGATAATTACATCTATATCGTCAAAGAGACCGACAATATGGGTGACCTCCTGACAACAGGCGGAGCACTCATTTCTCCAAGCGCAAAGAGCAGTTCAATTGCAAAGGGCGATATCGTTCTCTGCCACCCTGCCGACAAGCCTGACGAGCTGAAAGTACAGAGCATCTACCAGATAGACATCGACGACGAAGGGATCGCACGCTTCACAACTTCCGATGCTTCAAATGTGCCGAGCGAAAATACAATTACAAAAGAAAGTATTGCCGCAATCTGTACAGGTCATTCGGAGATCTATGAACTTGGTGTGCTTATTACATTTGCAATGAGTATCAAGGGAATTATTGCTCTCCTTATTATACCCTGTGTTATCCTGATTATATTCCTCATTGCAAAAATCGTTGCCGCAAAGGATGACGATGAAGTACCTGAAGAAGATTATGATTTCTATGAGTATGACGGCGACAAGAAGAAAAATCAGCCTGTAAGGGCATCACACGAAAAGAAGCCTTCTGCACCGCTGTTTGAACCTTCACATGAGATACAGCCGAGTGATGACCTCGAACGCAAGAAGATGTCTATCGCCGAGAATTTCAGCCAGAAGAAGGTAAATCCGAATTCTCCTTACCAGAAGGAAAAGGAACGCACAATGCAGTTCAAGGCACAGATGGCTGCAAAACAGGATACTGCTTCTGTAACAACACCAAGCACATCTGCCGCACCTACAGACGATACACTCAGGGACGAGATACTCAACAAGCCTGAATTCAATACAGGTTCATTCGGCGTGATAAAGCCGCTGGACAAGCCTGTTGAGCAGCAGCCTGAAAAGCCTGTTGTTCAGCCAAGAAAGAGCAGTTCGCCTGATATTTCCGACATTATCAGCAAGAGCGAGGCTAATGCACGTAAGAAAGCCGCTGATATGTCAGTTGACGACCTTCTCAAAATCATCGAGGACGAAAAGAAAAAACTCTGATATATGTAAAATGGGACAGCTTCGGCTGTCCTATTAATTTTGTGGGGGCAATAATATATTTTTGTGCCAGCGAGCTTGTAGGGGACGGTGTCCTCGACGTACCACAGTTTCGTACAGATTAAGGCGGAACGCCGTCACCGAAAGAACCGACAGGTGAGACATCCACGGCAACAGCATTTACTTTTATAGATTAAAGCTTTTTCGTCGGTCAAGCCGAGGTATATGACTGCGGACAGTCCGTAAACCGTTGCTTCGCTCGGTTTACTGCTTCTTAGGGGGACTCTGTGTCTCACCTGTCGGTT
>JAZUGG010000059.1:0-3212 GCA_045641105.1 Ruminococcus sp.
GCACGGCAACAGCATTTACTTTTTTTAAATAATAAAAACCGCCGAAGGCGGCATTTCCGGGGTCAAGGGGGATGTTATCTCCCTTGCAGGGGGTGAATGAGGGGGACAGCGTCCCCCTGACAAAGTAGTAAAGCAAGCGCAGCGGAGCTTTACGGAAATTTCTCAATAATTATGCCTTACCACAAAAAGTAAATGCTGTTGCCGTGATTTTTAGAGATGTCCATATTGCAAAAAAAAATGATATGTGATATAATAGGAACGCTCAAAAAATATAAGAGCCTGTTCAGTTGCTGAACAGGCCCTAAAGAAGGTATAAAAATGAAAAAATTTTTTAAATCACAGCCTGTTCTGGTTATCTCATTAATTGCGGCAGTGATAACCATGTTCATAATTCCGCCTGACAGGGAGTACATCGGATACATAAATAAAACCGTTCTGATTCAGCTTTTTTCTCTCATGGCGGCAGTCGCAGGTTTCCGAAACGTAGGCATATTTGAAAAAGCCACCTCATTAATGCTGAAAAAGGCAGGTACAGTCCGCAGGCTTGCGCTTGTATTCATAATCCTATGCTATTTTTCGGCGATGCTTGTCACAAATGATGTGGCACTGCTGACATTTGTACCGCTTACATTGTTGGTATTCAGCGGCATCAAAGACGAAAAAAGCCTGATTCTGACCATAGTGCTTGAAACGATAGCCGCAAATATGGGCAGTATGCTTACACCAATAGGAAATCCGCAGAATCTTTATGTCTATGATGAATTCAACCTTACCGCAGGGCAGTTTGTCACTACAATGTTACCTGCCGGACTTATCAGCGGTGTGATGCTCGTACTTCTGACACTGCTCCTTCCGAAAACGGCGTGTACCTCAGAGAACAGCGAAAATACAAAGATAAAACCTGTTCCTACAGCGGGATTTGCGGTACTTTTTGCCGTTTGTCTGATGACTGTTTTAAGAGTAATACCTGACTGGTGCTGTCTCATTGCGGCAGTTGTCATCTCGCTCATATTTGACAAAAAAGTGCTCGCAAAGGTAGATTACGCACTGCTTGCAACATTTGTCTGCTTTTTTGTTTTTGTCGGAAATATCGCAAGAATCGAGCCTGTCAGAGACTTCTTCTCGGAAATTCTGGTTGGACGTGAACTTATCGTTACCTGTCTGCTTTCCCAGGTCATCAGTAATGTGCCTGCAACTGTCATGCTTGCAGGCTTCACGGATAACGGCACACAGCTTATTCTTGGCGCAGATATCGGCGGTCTCGGCACTATCATTGCATCACTTGCAAGTCTTATTTCATTCCAGATATACCGCAAATCAGAAAATGCAAAATCGGGCAGATATCTCCTTACATTCACGGGTATCAGCGTATGTATGCTCATTCCGCTGCTGCTCATCCATATATTTCTGATAAAGTAACAAAATGGTTAAAATTTGAAATACTGCTTGACAAATGCACTTGTTATGAGTATAATAAATCCATAATTTACTGAAAGGAAGGTGAAAACCATGTTCAATATAATATTTACATCATGCAGAAAATTTAATAATGGAAATAAACATGGGGTTCGCCTGCAAAGCTGTAATATACGCTGATCTATACGTGCGTTTATAGCTATATACTACGCTCCTGTTTTTCAGGGGCGTTTTTTTATTGCAGGCAGAACATTGGAGGAAAGAGAATAATATGCTGATTTTAAACGGAAAATACGCATCCGCAAAGGTGTTCACCGATGTTATTGAGGAGGATGCGATCACACAGATCATCAGAATGTGCAATCAGGAAATGAGCGCTGGTTCACAGATACGCATTATGCCCGATGTACACGCAGGATCAGCCTGTACTATCGGCACAACAATGACCATAACAGACAAAATTGTCCCGAATCTTGTAGGAGTGGATATCGGCTGCGGTATGGAGACGATACGCCTGAAAGAAAAGCATATAGAAGTTCAGCAGCTTGATAAGCTTATATACAGCAAAATACCGTCAGGTTTTAAAATCCGAGAAAAAGAGCATCGCTATACGCAGAAAATCAACCTTGCAGAGCTTTATTGTGCTGAATATATCAATTATGACCGTGCACTGCTCAGTCTTGGCACTCTCGGCGGTGGAAATCACTTCATCGAGGCTGATAAGGGCGGCGACGGCAGCATTTATATTGTTGTTCATTCAGGTTCACGTCATCTTGGACTTGAAACAGCGAAATATTATCAGAATGAAGCATATAAACGTCTGAACAAAAGCTCGGAAACTGATCTGAAGCCGATAATCGAAAAGATGAAAGCAGAAGGCAAGGCAAAGCAGATAGAAAGTGAACTGAAAAAGCTGAAAAATACCAAGACTACGTCAATTCCGAAAGACCTTGCATATGCCGAGGGAGAACTGTTCAATCAGTATATCCACGACATGAAGATAGTTCAGGAATACGCAATGCTCAACCGTCAGGCTATGATGGATGAAATTATCAAGGGTATGGGATTACACGTAACAGAACGTTTCACTACTATCCACAACTATATTGATACCGACAGCATGATTCTGCGAAAGGGCGCAGTTTCGGCTAAAGATGGCGAAAAGCTCATAATTCCGATAAATATGCGTGACGGCAGTCTTATCTGTATTGGCAAGGGAAATCCCGACTGGAACTGTTCCGCACCGCATGGCGCAGGCAGACTTATGTCCCGTTCACAGGCAAAAAACAGTTTTACGGTTTCTGAATTCAAAAAGCAGATGAACGGAATATACACGACATCTGTAAGTTCGTCAACTCTTGACGAGTGCCCGATGGCATATAAGCCGATTGATGCTATTGTTGACAACATCGGCGATACCGCAGATATTGTGGACATCATAAAGCCAATCTATAATTTCAAGGCAGGTGACGAGGAATAATGGAAAAGTTCACACCATACGAAAAACTTAGTAAAAAGGAGAAGAAAAAGCTTGATTCCGAGAAACGCCGTGACTGGAACGGGCTTAATCCTGTGACTCGTGTTGTTGAAGATGAGCGTAAGGAGTACAAGCGCAAGCCGAAACATCCGAAAAATTATGACGAAGAATGAATAAAGGGCATCTCTAAAAACCCGTTTTGAGCAAGAAAAAACAGATAGGTACAGTAGGTGCAAGGAAAGCCCTCGAAGGCGTGCTTTCGCACTACGAGAGGGATTGACGCAGCAGATGCTGTGCATAGCTGTTTTTTCTCAGAAGG
>JAZUGG010000060.1:0-3776 GCA_045641105.1 Ruminococcus sp.
TGTTCAAGAATGAGACTCACAACCACCCGACTGAAATTGAGCCTTTCGGCGGTGCGGCTACCTGTCTCGGCGGTGCTATCCGTGATCCGCTTTCAGGACGTTCATATGTATATCAGGCTATGCGTGTCACAGGTGCGGCAAATCCTCTCGTTCCTGTTGAGGACACTATCAAGGGCAAACTTCCGCAGAGAAAGATAACTGTCGGTGCTGCAAACGGATACAGCTCATACGGCAACCAGATAGGTCTTGCTACAGGTCATGTTTCAGAAGTATATCATCCGGGCTATGTTGCAAAGCGTATGGAAATAGGCGCAGTTCTTGGTGCTGCTCCTGCATCGAATATCCGCCGTGAAGCACCTGTTGCAGGTGATGTTGTAATCCTTCTCGGAGGAAAGACAGGCCGTGACGGCTGCGGCGGTGCTACAGGTTCATCAAAGTCACATACTCTTGAATCACTTGAATCATGCGGTGCAGAGGTTCAGAAGGGTAATCCGCCTGAGGAAAGAAAGCTCCAGAGACTTTTCCGCAATCCTGAAGTTACAAAGCTTATCAAGCGCTGCAATGACTTCGGCGCAGGCGGTGTTTCAGTTGCTATCGGTGAGCTGACCGACGGTCTTGTTATCAACCTCAACGCAGTTCCGAAGAAGTATGACGGTCTTGACGGTACTGAAATTGCTATTTCAGAGTCACAGGAGAGAATGGCTGTTGTAGTTGCTCCGTATGACGTGAAGAAGTTCATGGAGGAGGCTGCAAAGGAGAACCTTGAAGCTACACTCGTTGCAAATGTTGTTGACGAGCCAAGACTTAAAATGGTATGGAACGACAATACAATCGTTGATCTTTCAAGAGAATTCCTCAATTCAAACGGCGCATCAAAGTATACTGATATCGAAGTTGAAGCACCTGTTGAAGAAGATGACGATGTAATGCCTGATACACAGGAAAGCTGGACTTGTCTCATGTCCAACCTCAATGTCTGCTCACAGAAGGGACTTATCGAAAAGTTCGATTCAACGATCGGCGCAGGCACAGTCCTCATGCCTTTCGGCGGTGTATATCAGCTTACACCTTCACAGGCTATGGCAGCAAAGATCCCTGTATTAAATGGCGAAACAAACACCTGTTCACTCATGGGCTGGGGCTATAACCCTGACCTTTCATCAAAGAGCCCGTATCACGGCGCTGTTCTTGCAGTTATCGAGTCTATTGCAAAGGTAGTTGCCGCAGGCGGTACATATAAGAAGTGCTGGCTCACATTCCAGGAATACTTCGAGAGAACACAGAATGATCCTAAGCGCTGGGGCAAGCCTCTTGCTGCACTTCTCGGTGCATTTAAGGCACAGCTTGAAATGGGATGCGGCGCTATCGGCGGCAAGGACTCAATGTCAGGTACATTCGAGAAAATAGATGTTCCTCCGACACTTGTTTCATTTGCAGTTTCCACAGCACAGGCTGACAAGATAGTTTCAACAGAATTCAAGTCCGCAGGCAATCCTGTAATCCTCATCACACCTGACTATGACGAGAACGGTCTTCCTGTATTCGACAGCATCAAGGCTTGCTTTGACAAGGTTGAGAAGATAATCGCTGACGGCAGAGCAAATGCAATCTGGACAAACGGCTACGGCGGTGTTGCAGAGGGTATCACAAAGATGTGCTTCGGCAACAGAATAGGTTTCGAGTTCCTTACACAGCTTGACGGCAAACAGCTTTTCAAGCCGCTTTATGGTGCATTCATCATCGAACTCAACGGCGAAGCTAAGGACGATGAAAAGCTCATCGGTCAGACAATTGCTGATTACAATATCGTTACCCGTGACTACACAATGAACGTTGAGAATCTCCAGAGAGTATGGGAGCAGAAGCTTGAACCTGTATTCCCATGCAGAATCAAGACTACCGATGCAAAGCCGGAGGTTTACTCATACAACGAAAATATCCACCTTTCAGCTACTATCAAGACAGCAAAGCCGAAGGTAATCATTCCTGTATTCCCAGGTACAAACTGCGAATACGATACTGCCCGTGCATTTGAAAAGGCAGGCGCAGAGGCTGAAACAGTCGTAATCCGCAATCTCTCCGCAGGCGATATCGAGCAGTCTGTTGACTATTTCGAGAAGGCTATCAGAAAGTCACAGATAATCATGATACCGGGCGGATTCAGCGGCGGTGACGAGCCTGAGGGAAGCGGTAAGTTCATTACAGCATTCTTCCGCAATCCTAAGATAAAGGACGCTGTTCATGACCTCCTCAAGAACCGTGACGGTCTTATGCTTGGTATCTGCAACGGTTTCCAGGCACTTATCAAGCTTGGTCTTGTACCATACGGCGAGATAGTTGACATGACAGACGATTCTCCGACACTTACATTCAATACTATCGCACGTCACCAGTCAATGATGGTAAATACAAGAATCGCATCAAACAAGAGCCCATGGCTTTACGGCTGGAACGTAGGCGATATCCATACAGTTCCGATATCACACGGCGAGGGACGTTTTGTTGCTCCTCTTGATCTTATCCAGAGACTTGCCGCAAAGGGACAGATCGCTACACAGTATGTTGACCTTAACGGCGAACCTACAATGGATATCCGCTATAACCCGAATACTTCTATCGAGGCTATCGAGGGCATTACTTCACCTGACGGACGAGTTCTCGGTAAAATGGGACACTCCGAGCGTAAGGGCAGCTTCATCGGCAAGAACGTTGACGGCGACAAAGACCAGAAGATCTTTGAAAACGGCGTAGCTTACTTCAAATAATCATAATAAGAAACAGCTTTAACAGCAATGCTTGTACAGAGTCTTGCTCTTTATCGGGCGACTCCCCACGGGGTGGGGAGGGGTCACCCTGTGACAGAGGGGGGGCGGGCATCAGCCAACCCTTTTTCAAAAGGGTTTCCCTCAATAAAAAGTAGGGTTTTTGTATAAGAATTGTGGTTAAGGCTGTACTTTCTTACTGAATATTAAATTTACAAGGCAAAGGAGTATAACTATGAAGATCAGCAAATTAACAGTGGCTGTAATGTCGATATGTCTTATCGGTACATCTGCCGTATATATTTCCGATATCGCAAAGGCAGAGGACAACAAGTCCTATCAGGCAGGCGACGTAAACCGTGACAACACCATAGATGCCCGTGATGCATCGGCAATTCTTTCATACTATGCACAGACATCAGCCAATCAGAAGGGCGAATTTGATGATGAACAGGTCAAGCTTGCCGACTATAACGGCGACAAGACAGTTGATGCAAGAGATGCATCTGCGGTTCTTTCATATTATGCGCAGTCATCAGTTACACCTTCCACAACGACAACAACATCAGCTAAACCGATAACAACAACTACAACTATTACTTCAGGCACAACGACAGCAAAAATAACTACAACGACTGCCAAGGCAAGTTCAACACAGACAAATACAACCACAACTGCTGTTACGACAACGAAAAAAACCGGCATAACACTTCCGTTTATTCCGTTTGATGATTATATGAAATATACCACAACTTCAACAAGTAAGTCTGCACAGACTTCAACTTCACTGATTACTGCCACAACAACAGTGTCAGCCACTGCTATCACAACAGAATCCGCAATTGAATTGCCTGCAATTGATATAGACTGATAATTTCAGACGGTTTCACAAATGTGAGCCGTCTCAGTCTGTTGAAAAAGTCGAAATTATTTCGTTAAACAAGGGCTGTCGAGGACGCCAGCCCCTACAATTCAGCTATTCTTCGTTAATGTATTTGTAGGGGACGGCGTCCT
>JAZUGG010000061.1:0-30476 GCA_045641105.1 Ruminococcus sp.
GAAAGGTTTGCCCCGATAGAAAGTAAAAACTTCTATATGAGTACCGCCGTTAAGAGCACCTCTAAAAAACCATTCTGAGAAAAAACAGCTATGTACAGCATATGCTGTGTCAATCCCTCTCGGAGTGCGACAGCACGCCTTCAAGGGCTTTCCTTGCATCTGCTGCACCTATCTGTTTTTTCTTACTCAAAACGGGTTTTTAGAGATGCCCTTAATTATCAAATAATGTCATCATATTACCATAAGTTAAAAAATAATGATAGAATACGTATGGTTTACGTGCTATAATGCTTAATGAACCTACTAAATTACAGGAGGCATTGCAATTATGTCCAAAATAAACAGAATTATAAGTATGCTCGGCGCTTTTAGCATGACAGCCGCTCTTTTCAGCTGCGGTAACAAAAATTCCGAACCGGAATCGTCAAAGACTGAGGAAACAACAACTGCTGCCGAAACCGAAGCTGAAACAACCACAGAAGAAACAACCGTGGCTGATACTTCGGATATTGACCTTGAAGGATATAACCTTCTCTGGAATGACGAATTTGACGGCGATGCAATGGACGAAAGCATCTGGAACTATGAGCCGCATGAACCCGGCTGGACTAACGAGGAGCTTCAGGAATACACAACTTCTGCGGACAACGTTTTCGTAAAAGACGGTCATCTTGTCCTCAAAGCTGTCAAATCCGAAAAGGACGGCAAGGATTACTATACATCAGGCAAGGTCACTACACAGAACAAAAAGGATTTCATGTACGGCAAAGTTGTCGTAAGCGCTAAAGTTCCTGAAGGTCAGGGATTATGGCCTGCAATATGGATGATGCCTACTGACGAGTCACACTACGGTCAGTGGCCTAAATGCGGTGAAATCGATATCATGGAGATTCTCGGAAATGATACTTCAAAAGCTTACGGCACTCTCCATTACGGCGAACCTCACGGCGAACAGCAAGGCACATTTGACCTCACAGGCAGTTCATACAGTGACTCATTCCATGAATTCTCCGTTGAATGGGAGCCCGGCGAATTCCGCTGGTATATCGACGGAAATCTCTATCACACTGTAAATGACTGGTTCACAGCAGTTGAGGGCGAGGAAGAAAAGCCGTACCCTGCACCATTTGACCAGACGTTCTTCGTACAGCTCAATCTTGCTGTAGGCGGCACATGGCCCGGAAATCCTGACGAAACCACAAACTTTGACAACGCCGAATTTGAGATCGACTATGTAAGAGTTTATCAGAAGGATTCATACGATACTAACGTTTCAAAGCCTGAAAAGGATTACAAGGAAGCCGACGAAACAGGCAACTTCCTCAACAACGGTGATTTCTCCGCTGACGAGGACCTCACAGACGATCAGGACTGGACATTCTATCTCGCTGAGGGCGGCGCAGGTACTGCAACTATTCACGATAACATGATCGAGATCCAGACTGAAAAAGAAGGCACTCAGGATTATTCCGTACAGATATTCCAGCCGAATCTCCCGATGATAAAAGGTCACAAATACAGAATGTCATTCGATGCTTATGCTTCCGAGGAGCGTCCTATCGTAGTTTGTGTTTCTGCTCCGACCGCAGGCTGGATAAGATATCTGCCCGATACAGAGCTTACAATTACCACCGAAAAGCAATCCTACTCCTATGACTTTGAAATGAAGGACAAAGACGATAACAACGGCAGAGCCGAATTCAATCTTGGTCACAGAGGTTCTACTGCTACCGTTTATATCACCAATGTCAGAGTTGAGGAAATTGAATAACTGATTACTTCTCCCTCTCATAAACCGCATGAAGCTCCGGCTTTGTGCGGTTGTTTTATTGTCTACTTTCCGTGGATTGACACCTGCGTAAAATAATATTATAATGATATTATGAAAGCGAGGGAGAACTATGAAAAATGCAACAACAGGCAGTCTTATCCGAAAACTGCGGCTTGAAGCTGAACTTACACAGAAACAGCTCGCCGATATGCTTATGGTCAGTGACAAAGCTGTATCAAAATGGGAAAATGACAAGGGTATCCCGGATATCGTCATTCTTTCACGGCTTTCCGATATACTTCACACAGATATGCAGGTTCTCCTGAATGGCAATATGATCGAAAATGAAAGCGAGAACGGAAATATGAAAAAAATGCATTTTTATGTCTGCCCTGACTGCGGAAATATTATCACTTCCACTTCTGAGGCAGGAATTATGTGCTGCGGTAAAAAGCTAATGCCGCTTGAAATGAAAAAGGCTTCCGATGAAGGAAAACTCACTGCCGAATATGAAGGCGGCGAATGGTACATAACCACAGACCACCCTATGACCAAAGAGCATTATATCTCATTTATTGCTTACCTCAACGACTGTACATCAGCCGTATTCAGACAGTATCCCGAATGGCAGATAAATCTTCATCTCCCGTTTCCGCAGAACGGCAGACTTGTCTGGTACTGCACGGAATGCGGTCTGTTTTATCAGGATATCCGCAGAAAATAGCAGAAAAGGTCTCACAAAGCGTGAGACCTTTTCTTTATATAGGAATAGGTAGGGTGTAATCAGACTAAGCCAAGCAGAATTTTTTGTATCCGGAGGGCATCAAGATTCGTAACACCGTCATTTCCGATCACGTCTGCGGCTTTCCTGCCTTCAGCAGACATCGGGAATTTGTCAGGATTTACCATGAACTGCATGATGGTTACAACATCAGCCATATTGAGAGTTCTGTCGCAGTTTGCATCGCCTGCAACTTCAAATAAAGGAGTTGTAGCTGAACCTGTGCCTGATGCTGTTGTTTCTGCTGTTGTAGGAGTAAGTCCTGTTGCATTGCCTGTGCTTGTTTCTGTTGTAGTCACAGTTGTTTTCGGTGGTGAGGCAATATGCGCTGTTCCGTTTGCATATATCAGACTTCCTTTTTCATCATAGATATTGCCGTATGGATCTCTTGATGTAACGACATCTTTATATTGAGGATCTATACGTCCGATATAGATCTTAACATCATAGTGGTTTTCCATATCTTCTCTTATGTATATATTCATTAAGCTCATACCGGAAATAAAATTATATCCTTCCGGATAATTCTCCATACCGAATGTGAATTGTCTGCTGTTTGAAAATAAATAATCAAGTGTAAGGTCATATGTCTTTGTATCAAACTTTCCGTCTTTATCGGTGGAATATTTTTCTCTCTCACCGTCATGGCTGACAAAAACTTCTGCATTCTCAACAGGCATTTTTGTGATCGAATCAACTACTGTAACCGTTATATCAGTTGATTTCTTTACAGGATAGTTTCCGATTTTTTCCGGAGTTGAAAGCTTTATTGTTATCATTTCCTTTGATGCAGGATCGGTGATCGTCACATATTCGTCCGTAATGGGTTTCCGAGCATATAAATATACATATCTTCTGCCATTTTCGTCCTTATCCTTGAAAGTTCTCACATAAACCAGCTCAGAACCTTCAAAATCGCATGGTTCGTCTATATCATTCTCATATTCCATTTCTAGCCAGCAATAATTGTTGGACTTGTCATACGGTATCTCATATTCCTGACCGTTCTTTACTTCCTCACCGCCTATATATGCCTTTAAATTGGTCTTTACAGGGCCTGTGCATTTGAGTTCAGTGACTGCCGCATCATCAGGCAATGTAAGGCTTATCTCTGACGATGCAGAAAAAGCTGTGCCGAATGATGCCGAGAGACAAAGTGCTGCTGAAAGAGTAGTTGCTAAAAATTTTCTGAAATTCATAAAAAAACCTCCTTAATAATATAACGTATGCTGTACTTCCTTGTACGATTATCAGTCTCCTGAAGTCTAAAAAACTATCACACTTTTTAAAAAATTATATTGACTATTCTTTTTTAATATATTATAATTTATTGTGAGAGTTTTCTCATTTAAATGAGACTAATAATATGGGAGAAATTCTGTAAGAACAATTGTACCTCCTTTGATGTGAATTGCAATTTATGGAATATCTGTCCCCGTATATTACTTAGTCCCACTTCAACTCAAAAACTCTCACCTGTTTCTCAAAAAATTTTTTTTATTTTTTCTTTGAGAGTTTTCACGATTTTGAGAGACTAATAAATAGAGAGAGAAATCTCTCGGAAAGGACCAATTTATGGATAACGGTGCTGACAGCTACCGCCGTTTTCTTGCCGGTGACGACAGTGGCATGGTGGAGCTTATCGACATTTACAAAGACGGACTATCCCTTTACATAAACAGTATTGTCAGAAACATCTGTGTATCCGAGGAACTCATGGAAGAAACCTTTGTTGAACTTGTCATGAAGCGCCCGAAATATTCAGGAAAAAGTTCATTCAAAACATGGCTTTTCTCTATCGGACGGAATATTGCCTGCGATTATCTCAGAAAAAACAAGCGCCATTCCGATTTTTCCATAGATGAAATGTATGAACTTTCGGATGAGGAAAACATCGAGAATTCTTACATCAGAGAAGAACAGAAAATCATGCTTTATAAGGCTCTTGCAAATCTCAATCCTGATTACAGTCAGGTTCTTCACCTTACTTTCCTTGAAGGATTCAGCAATTCGGATGCTTCAGTAATTATGCATAAATCTGCACGTCAGATTGAAAATCTGATATACCGAGCAAAAAAAGCCCTGAAAACAGAGCTGGAAAAGGAGGGTTTCATTTATGAAGGACTCTAAACAGATAGCCGAAAGTGTCTTCCGCAAAAGCGAAGAACGTCTTCAGGAGAAAAAACGACGTATTGCCGTTATAAGACGCAATACTATGATCGCTTCAGGTATGTGTGCTGTCCTTCTTATCGGATTCGGCATATGGAAAAATGATGCCCTAAAACACGCTCCCGAACGTGATCCTCATTCTTCAGTTATTACCGAAACTGAAACAACTACAGTATCCTCCGCTGTTCAGACAACATCATCCGTTCAGGAAACAACCGACAGCGCCGTATCAACAGAAACGACTTTATCCGGTAACACCAAAACCACAAAAACAACTGCCCTCACATCAAAAAATGACAAGGCCACAACAACGCAGACTACAGTTTCAGATGAGGACTTAACTACAGAAGATGTTCAGACAGAAGAAACGGAAACTTCCGCACATACAACCAAACACACTACAGAACATACCACCAGGAAAACCCAGACCACAACTGCACGTACTACCAACACGACCGCCAAAACTACTATCCGCACCACACGAGCCACAACTGCTCAAACTACCATTGCCCGTACCACACGAGCCACAACTGCTCATACTTATGCACCTACAACACCTGCGAAGCATACCACTACTACAACGATACAGTATTCTCATCATGTTACAACAAGGGTTACCACCTCGGATAATGTTGAGCCGTCACTGCCTCCTATAACACGGGTTACAACAATAGCTACAACAGGAACTCCGACTATTACAACTCTCGTTTCGCCTGAGATCATTGAGATAACCGAGACTGAATGGCAGTTTGATACAATGAACGCCGAAACAGTGACACTTGAATTTATCACTGAGCCGTACAGCAGAATTGATATCAGCGCAGAATGGTATCTGAGCGATGATGTGTCATGGAACGCAATTGCAGACAGCGAAGGCAGGATCACTATCACGTTCAGCACCGACGGATTCAGCGGAACTGTCGATATCAAGGCAGACGATCCCGAATCTGATGTAAAGCTGATAAATATACTGTACGACGGCGAGGACAGATACTGACACTCCTATAAATTACCAAAAGAACCGCACAGAGTCTCAAAAAGCTCTGTGCGGTTCTGCTGTCTACATATAAAAATAAACCCATACAACTCGACAACAATACTTATATAGGAAATTTTCGCTTTTTATTGAGGGAAACCCTTTTGAAAAAGGGTTCGGGGAAGAACCTTTCCTCAGAAAGGTTTGCCCCGATAAATAGCCAAAGTTCTATATAAGTATCGCTGACGGGGTGTATGGGCTGTTATTACGGATATGCATAAATGTTGTAGTATTCAAGTGATACATAGTCATAGCCGTTATACTTGAATATTGATGTTGCAGATTTGTCCGCTATTGCATATGCACCGTCAGGTACAAATAGCGCATCTCCTAAAAGAATGAAAAGATAATCGTCGTCAACATCAAGCTCTGCTTTGTTTCCGTTCAGGAACTTTACCATCTCGCCGTCCGGAATATCCGAAGAATAATCATAATAGCGCTTGAACAGATCTGACGGCAATACACCGCCCTCGACGTAAACGGATATCGTATCTCCTTCTTTATAGCTGCCGTCGGATTTGAATATTTTGTCTATCCTTATGTTATACTGTGTAAATACGTCATAGTTGTATACTGTGTATATTTTGTCAACCACAGTAGCTTCAACGACATTGTCAGTATACCAGACATCTGCCTGAGTAGGCGTAGACGGCGGTCTCCATGACCAGCCTGATGCCGTTGTTTCAACAACTTTCATATCGTCATCGGGATAATACACAACATCCGGCATTACTGTCAGATCCCGTGAACCTGAATAAGTAGTGGTCACAGCAATCGGAACATACTGTGTATATGTGGCCGCTGTCGTCCATGTCCCCATTGTCAGTGTAGTCCATTCCATTTCTGTAGTTGTACGTGGCACTCCTGTTCCCGTGCGTGTAGTCGTAGTCATATAATGTGTTCCGGTTGCAGTTGCACGAGTGGTCGTCATCTTTTTTGTTGTTCCCGTGCGTGATGCCGTAGTTGTGCGGCGTGTTGCCGTTGATGATGTGCGTGTTGTCGTTGTTGTGCGGCGTGTCGCCGTTGATGATGTGCGTGTTGTGGTTGTTGTGCGTAATGACGTTGATGTTTCAGCCGCTCCTGAAGTCGTTCTTGCTGCCGTTGTCCTGCGTGTACTTGCCGTAACATCGTTATATACCGTTGTTTCGGTATTGCTGTTCGGATCCGCAGTTACGATATCTAAACCTTTCCCAGATTTATCCTGATTTTTTGCTTTTGTTTCTGTTGTTTTTGACGTAGTGCTCTTAGTCTTTGTCTCATTTGATTTTTCAGACTTTGAACTGCTTTCGCCTTCACTGAATTCGATCGTTCCTGTAACTGAATCATTTACTGTTGTGATATCCGTCTGTGTCCTGTCAAATGTAGTAATGGTTACTATCGGAAGGTCAGGCTTCTTGCGGATA
Organism: Ruminococcus sp.; assembly: GCA_045641105.1. Classification (GTDB taxonomy): domain Bacteria; phylum Bacillota; class Clostridia; order Oscillospirales; family Ruminococcaceae; genus Ruminococcus. The sequence continues at coordinate 7,161 of JAZUGG010000061.1, forward strand.
TCACCTGTATCTTTCAGGTTGATCCATGCTCCGATAACAAGCACCGCTATGGCTGCCGTTGAGGCATATCCCATTATGATCGGAAGTATCCGCTTTTTACGGTCTTGTTTATTGTATTTATAGGTATTTGTGTATTTTTCATTAAATGCTTCTATAAACTCATTTTTCTTCTCGGGTTCAGGAATGCCGAAAGCTTTTTCCAGTGCTTTTAATTCGCTCTTTGTCATATCAGCTCATCCTTTCCCATATCTTTATGTAGTTTGTCAAGAATGCTCTTTATTTTTCTGCTCACAGCAAATCTTGACATATCAAACAGCTTTCCGATGACATTTATCGGAACGTCGTTGATGTATCTCAGCAGAATTATCTCACGCTCGGTGTCGGAAAGTTTGTCAAGAGCCTGTTTCAGCGTAAAGCTTGACAGAACATCTTCTTCAACGTCTTCATCCGAAGCGTGGGTTTCAGGTATTTCAGTTTCCTTATGTTTGCGGAATTCATCAGTGCATAGATTTCCTGCAATGGTATAAAGAAGCTGCAGCGTCTTATCAACACTGTGATACTGCTGATGCTCAAGGTAGCGAAGGAATGTTTCCTGAGTCAGATCCTCTGCTGTCTCACGGTGTTTTGTACGCAGATAGCAGAATCTGTATATTTTGTCATATTGGTCATCTATATCAAGTGACACAGGATCAGCCTCCTTTACAATTTATTTCCCAATATTTTATTATAACATAAAATATATAGAAAATGTTAACGAATCGTTAACAAAGCTGATTTGTGTCAATTTTTATAAATTTTTTAGGTGAAACCGCACCTTTATGATGCGGTTTCCAATATTCAGTCTATAAAGTCAGTTTCTTATTTTTCAATGCTGTTTTCTATTCCGATAAACAGCGGAAGTGATGTTTCATTGTCAATTATACAGTATACAAAAGGTCTGTTGAGAACAATACTTATATCATTCATTGGCATTCCCTTCTCCTGCATCTCAACTACTGTTGCAGCAGCAGCCCTTGTACCCTTTTCTGTAAGTTCAAGAGCAGTCTTATGTATAACATTTCCTATGTAAATGTCTTTTCCGCCATCTGCTGACATTTTTGAAAAATCAGCTTTCTCGGTGAAAGCAGTCTCCATGCCCATTTTTTTAAGAGCATCCGGCAGTTCAGCACCGTATTCCGCATTGAATTTCGGAATAGATACATGAACCTCTGCATAGCTGTCCTTATCTTCAAAAATTCTGTTGAATTCTTCTGCATCAAGACTTTCAACAAATTCCTCAGGAGTTGTTCCGTTTTCAGGAAGAAGTGCGGCAAAAGAATATCTTCCGCCCTTATACGGCTTCATAAATCCAACTGCATTTTCTGCCTCAAGGAATATGCTTTCATCGCTTGAAAGCATTTCGATATCCTGTTCGCTGCCGTCAGCTGCATGGAAAACAGACTTTATAATATCTTTTTCGCTGTACTGTACTTCCCATTCAGAGTCAAATGCAACTGCATTTATCAGCTCCATGACCGCATTCGTGCCAAATTTATCAAGCATTTTCGGTATCATGCCGTCAGTCTTGTCGCTTATCCAGTTGTTTATGTCATTAAGTGCCGCATCATTGAAAGACGCAGAAAATACGTCTGAATCATAGTAATCTACATTTGTCTGTATAAATTCAGCCGCAGAACGCATCTCGTCCTTGTTTGTCCATATGGAATTGGCAATATTCACGCTGCATCCTTCAATAGAAGGCTGTGAAAGCCTCTGTGCAAGAAGATATTCGTTCAGCTCCTCAATTTTTAATCCCCCGAGTACTTTTTCCATTTCTTCTTTTGAAGCTCCGTCAGCGCCGTTTGCTGTCATTGCCAGAGCCTGCATTACTGAATACGGCGAAAGAAGTACATTTTCGCCTGATATTGCTGTATTTTTCAGCAGTTCAAGAGAAAATTCAGTCTGTCCGAGTATAAATCTGTCATCAGCTTCCTTACCCTTCTTCTGTGAAGCCTTCACTCCCTGACAAAGATTTACCGAACCGGCTCCGCCCATAGTCTGTGACCACTGTGAAATATCCGAAAGAAGCATCTTTCTCATCTCTACATAGTCAAATATATCCAGTGATTCATCGCCGTTTACATCGCCGTTTTCTGCATTTCCCAGCTCGCCCCTGCCGAGAAGATATTTGTTGAATGTTATCATATCCGAAAGGTTGAATGTGTTATCAGAATTAACGTCACCCTTTACTGCTGTTACGGCTGATACAACGGCTGCTGATGTCACAGGCAATGCCAGTATAAATGCAAGAACCGCTGATAATACTCTGCTTTTTTTCATAAATAAAATTTCCTCCATTCCAAATTAAGGCAAAAATATAAGTTTATGTGACTGCAAGCACCGACAGAATACCTCCTGTCACGGCACATTTTGATTTCTCCCCGATCCCTTTTCACAGATGCCGGACAATTCTGCCGATGCAAACAATCTTCTGCCTACATATAGCTTAACGAAAAAGTATCATGAAATGTGCGGCTGAAATTGTAAACATTTTATGAACAAATTATTAAGACAACACCGCACAAAGATCGTGCTTCAGAAACGCAGTTAGTTTTTTGTCAGAGTGCATTGAATAGGCTGAAATATAATTGTAAATATTCTTTGAACAAAATAATTTATACTTGCCTTTTTTCTCCCGATATTGTATCATTTCTATGGGTGATTATATGTCAGAATCTATCGAAAACTCTATTATCAAAGAGTATAACAAAAAAATATGGTCAAAATTCCGTAAGGCTATAAGCGATTATCAGCTCATCCGGAACGGCGACCGCATCGCTGTCTGCATTTCAGGCGGCAAGGATTCAATGCTTATGGCAAAATGCATTCAGATGCTCCAAAAACACCGCACCTATGATTTTTCAGCTGAGTATATCGTCATGAACCCCGGATATACTGAAGAAAATCTGAATAAAATAATCATCAATGCGGAAAAAATGGGGATACCGATAAAAATTTACGAAACAAACATTTTCAGGTCAGCCGAAAATACCGAAAAGCATCCGTGCTTTCTCTGCGCAAGACTAAGGCGTGGCTGGCTCTATAAAAAAGCTCAGGAGCTTGGATGCAATAAAATAGCGCTTGGTCATCACTTCGACGACGTTATCGAGACTATTCTTATGGGGATGCTCTACGGTTCTCAGATACAGACCATGATGCCAAAGCTTCACAGCGAAAATTACCGTGGAATAGAGCTTATCCGCCCCCTTTACCTTATCCGTGAAAACGATATCACTGACTGGTGCGGAACAAACGGCTTTCAGTTCATACGCTGTGCCTGCCGCATTACCGAAAAAACAGGCGAAGGATCATCAAAGCGTGGTGAGATAAAAAATCTCCTTGCAGAACTAAGAAAAGTCAATCCTGCCGTAGATATGAATATTTTCAGGAGCGTTGAAAACGTCAACCTGCAAACTCTCATCTCATACCACAAAGGCAGTGACTATCACCATTTCCTTGATTCCTACGATGAAGGACTCAGCATCAGAGGAACTAAAAAAGACTGAACTGCCCGAACATAAATGCTGCCCTTGATTTTTTACTATTTTTATGCTATGATTAATAAAGAAAAACGGAGGTGTTCGCAATGGCTTATACAGATTATCAGAAAGCACTCAAAATCGGTGAAAAAACTTACAAAGCCTGTACTTCAAACGGCGCTTACCCTTATCTTCCTGTGCTTGAAGATATGCTCTCAAAAGAAAAATCAAAATCACAGGTAAAACTCGGTCTCGTTGAGATTCCCGTCGAACTTATAGTCGGTACTTATTCCTCAGGACGCACTACTGCTTTCGCAAGCGATTTCATGCCGCTTCTTGATCCCGATACTGAATTTGCTTCAAAATGGTCACAGCTGTATGACTCATTGCTCACGGATGGTCAGCGTGATCCTATCATAGCATTTGAATATATGAACCGCTTCTATATCGTTGAGGGCAACAAGCGTGTCAGCGTCAGAAAATATATGGAGGCTGTCACTATCGAGGGCATCGTCACAAGAATCATTCCACATAAAAATGACTCAAAAGAAAACCGCATCTACTATGAATTTCTCGATTTCTATGCCAAAACAAAGATAAACTATATCCTCATGAACAATGAAGGCTCTTATGACAGGCTTTTTAAGCTGATTCATCCTGACAGTGACGAGTCGCTTACTGAGGATGAGGCTCTTGAATTCAAATTCGTCTACAACAGCTTCAAAAAGGAATATTTTGAAAAGGGCGGTGACAAGCTCAATTCCACTATCGGCGACGATCTGCTCACATATATCGACATTTTCGGCTATGATGACGTGAAAAAGAAAACATCCTCAGAAATAAAAAAAGACCTCACGAAAATATGGTCTGAATTCCGTATGCTCTCCGAGGACAAGCCCTTCTCAATGATCATGGATCCTACTGACGAGTCCCAGAAAATTTCCATTGCCAAACTCCTCGCCGCAAGTATCCAGCCGCTGAAAGTTGCCTTTGTCCACTACAAGGAACCACATATCTCAGGCTGGTCATTCTGTCACGAAATGGGCAGGGAGCATATCGAGAAAGTTCTGGGCGACAAAATACAGACTAAATCTTTCGCTACCTATGACAGCTCGGATATCGAACTGCTTGAAAATATCATCAATGACGGTTATAAGGTCATTTTCACCACTACGCCTGTTCTAAGCGGAATAAGCCTGAAATGCGCTGTTCTCCACCCTGATGTCATTATCCTCAACTGTTCGCTGAATACCGCTTTCCGCCACCTCAGAACCTACTATCTGCGTATCTATGAGGCTAAATTCATCATCGGCGCAATCGCAGGTACTCTTACCGAAAAAAACAGGATAGGATATATCGCAGACTACCCTATCTTCGGTATGCCTGCATCGATAAATGCTTTCGCTCTCGGCGTAAAACTGGTGAATCCCCGTGCAAGGGTATATCTTGACTGGTCTACTCTCGCCAACGGTCACAACCCTTTTGAACGCTTTGACAGGCATGATGTGGATATCGTCTCCAACCGTGACATATCAGCTCCTATTCAGGAAACCCGTGAATTCGGTCTCTACGGTCTTTCAGGCGATACAAAGTTCAATATCGCTATGCCTGTGTGGAACTGGGGCGAGATGTATGAATCTCTCGTCCGCTCAGTACTTAATGGTGCATGGAAAAATGACGAAAATGCCAACGGTATCCATGCTCTCAATTATTACTGGGGACTGTCGTCCGATGCTATCGATGTCATCTATTCGCAAAGAATACCGTCGGGCATCAAGCGGCTTATCGAAATACTCAAAAATCAGGTAAAATCTGGGGTTCTCAGCCCTTTTGCCGGTGAAATATATGACCAGAACTGCAATCTGGTAAATGAAGAAAAACATATCATGACACCTGAGGAGATCATTAATATGGACTGGTTCGTCGATAACATCGCAGGTAAGATACCTGACATTTCAGAACTCGATGAGGGCTGTCACGAACTCATCTCCCAGCTTGGCATCAAACGTGATAACGGAGGGGTATAATGAAAATTCTTGCACTTTCTGATGAGGAGGTCAAAGCCTACTGGGACTGTTACAAACCCGGAATTTTTGACGAATTTGACCTGATTATTGCCTGCGGTGACCTTTCAGGTCATTACCTCTCGTTTATTGCTACTTTCGCTCATGCGCCCGTTCTGTATGTCAATGGAAACCATGACGGCAAACCCGAAGCTCCTGTTCCCGAAGGCTGTATCTGCATTGAGGACACGGTATACAACTTCAAAGGCGTGAGAATACTCGGTCTCGGCGGCTCTATGCGGTATAACAACGGTCCGAACCAGTACACGCAGAGCGAAATGAACAAGCGTGTGCGCCGTCTTAAAATGAAACTGCTTTTCAGCAAGGGATTTGATATTCTTGTCACTCATGCCCCTGCATATCAGCTGAATGACGGCGATGACCTGCCGCACCGTGGATTTGCAGCATTTAACCGACTTCTTGACAAATACAAGCCGAAATATTTCCTGCATGGTCATATTCATCTCAGCTACGGCGGAAAGTCCAAGCGTGTTTCACAATACAACGAAACCACTGTTATAAACGCTTATTCACGGCATATTTTTGAATACTGAGGAATAATTTATGAATGCTAATATAATTCTGCTTGAAAATCTTGATAATCTTCACACCACAGAACTTGGCGCTGAACGAATAAAAAAGAACCTTAAAATTAATGTTGAGGATGTTGTTCAGTTCTGCCGTGAAATTATTTCCAATGAAAACTGCCGCATATACAAACAGGGCAAAAACTGGTATTGTGAACTCGGAAACATTGAATTAACCGTAAATTCTTACAGCTATACAATAATTACGGCTCATATCATCAAATAAAATGAAACACCGGTACATTTACGGCGGTACTTACATAGAAACATCTGCGCTTTTATCGGGGAAAACCTTTTTTCAAAAGTTTTCCCTCAATAAGAAGTACGGTGATTCTATAAAAGTACTGTCTTTAAAGTACCGGTGTTTTTTCAGTTTACTTTATTATCAGCCTACCTGAACGCCAAAACTGTTGCAGATTGCAGCAAGTCCGCCCTGATAGCCGCTTCCGATAGCGTTGAACTTCCACTCGTTTCCGTTTCTGTAAACTTCACCGAAGATAGAAGCTGTCTCAATTGAGAAGTCCTCGCCAAGGTCATAACGGAGAAGCTCCTGACCATTTGCCTCATCGTAGATTCTGATGAATGAATTGTTTACCTGACCAAAGTTCTGGTGTCTGCTCTCAGCCTCGTAAATTGTAACTGAGAATGCAATTCTTACGATATTTGCCGGAACTAAGCTGAGGTCGATCTTGATCTGCTCATCATCACCGTCGCCTGCGCCTGTAAGGTTGTCACCGAGGTGATTTACACTTCCTGACGGGTGATTCTTGTTTCCGTAGAATATGAAGTCTTCCTGACAAGTTACCTTTCCTGTTTCATCAAGAAGGAATGCTGAAGCATCAAGGTCGAAATCGCTTCCTGTGTCGAATGCGTTTGTATCCCAGCCAAGACCTACTACAACGTTCTTTAATCCCGGATTATCCTTTGTCAGACTTACCTTCTGACCTTTTGTTAAACATACTGGCATAATAATTACCTCCAAAAAATATATATTGATTATTGTATTTCACGATAAATCAATTTCATAAATAATAAATTTTGCCGCAGATTATAAGATATTATTCTGCTGCAATGCCATAGTGACCGCAGAGAGCTGCAAGACCGCCCTGGAAGCCGCTTCCGATAGCGTTGAACTTCCATTCGCCGTTGTTCTTGTAGAGTTCGCCTACTACAACTGCTGTCTCGATAGAGAAATCTTCGCCGAGGTCGAAACGGATAAGCTCTGTATTGTTGGATTCATCAACGATACGGATGAATGCATTGCTTACCTGACCGAAATTCTGCTGTCTCTTTTCAGCTTCATAAATAGTAACAGTGAAAGCGATCTTCTCGATATTCTCAGGTACTTTGCTGAGGTCGATCTGGATCTGCTCGTCATCACCGTCGCCTGCACCTGTGAGATTGTCTCCCATGTGCTTTACTGAACCGCTTGAATGTTCAAGGTTGCCGTAGAAGATGAATTCCTTTTCGCTCGGACATTTTCCGCTTGCTTCAGCAAGGAATGCAGATGCATCAAGGTCGAAATCCGTTCCTGAATCAAATGCATTTATATCCCAGCCGAGACCTACCATGATGTTTTTGAGTCCCGGATTGTCTTTTGTCAGTGAAACTTTCTGTCCTTTTGATAAATTGATAGGCATAGTAAATTTTCCTCCTTTTACTTCTTATCAGGCATATGGTACTTCTGGTTGAATTCCTGTTTAATGGTTTCGAGACGCTTCTGGTCTTCAATACGCTGCTTGTGTGCATTGTCCTGAATGTTCCTTGTCTCCTCGATACCGTTAACAATTGTTCTCCATGTAGATTCCAATGTCTCTATTTTTATTGAACTGCCGGAAGCAAGTCTTGCAGCCATTTTTGACTGCTCAACAGTATTCTGGGCGTTCTTCATTAACATTTCATTGGTCTTTTCGTCAAGTGCAGCCAATGACTCTGCCTGTAATTTCTGCTGCTTGAGCATGATAGCCTGTGCAAGAGCCTGTTTGAATACAGGGAGAGTGATGATGAATGCGGAATTTATCTTTCTTACAAGATTCATATTGGTAAATTCCATTGTCTTTATCATCGGAATAGACTGTATTGCAACACTTTCGGCTGTACGCAGATCCTGTGTACGCTGTTCAAGCATCATGAGAGCCTGATTGAGGTTTGTAAGCTCAAACTGTATTGACTGATCGCCTGTTGCAGCCATATCAGCTTCACGCTTTGCAATATATTCCTCTATCTCATGGCAACCCTGTTCGCCTGCAAGGATATATTTCTGAAGATCATGGAAAAAGCCTACGTTAGCCTCAAACATAGTATTGAGATTGCGGTTTGCTGCCTTGATATCAGATTCATATTTTTTAAGCTCAACATATATCTTGTCCACTTCATCCCCCATAGTGTGGTATTTAGCAAGAATTTTGTCAAGCTGCTTGCGGAGATTTCCGAAAAGCTTATTGAAAAGACTCGGATTTTCCCTTATCTCATCAATATCAAATTCTCCCATAATTTTTGCAAGGGTATTGAGCATTGCTGTTGACTCGTCAAGCTGTTTCATTCCCATATTGTTGAGCACTACATCGGAAGCCTTTGATATCTCATCGGCTGCCTTTGCACCGAATGAAACGATGGTTTCAAGATTATCGATCTCAATTGTGCTTACAAGTGCATCTACCTCAGGGGTGTTGACAAGCTCTGTTCTCATTTTATCCCTGTCAGCAACAATATCGTATTTCTCAGTCGGAAGCGGCTCTGTGATAACTTCTGCTTCGACTGTTTCAACTTCTTTTGGTGCTGCTTTGCTAAAATCAAGTCCCATATTCATGTACCTCTCTTAAATATTTTATCACGCCATTTGTGACGTGGTTTTGATGATATCGATTTGAAGTCGGGAATTCTCATATCATACAGGAAATCGCCTGCCTGATGTTCCTCGACCATATTTTTATTGAAGAATTTTTCTATGCACTGATAACCTGTGGGGACAAAGAAAACAATGTCAAATCCCACAAGATCAAGAAATGCCGCAAGGATAGTATCTTCAAGCGACAGAACATTTTCGCCTGTCATGATATAGATAAGCTTTGGATTCTTCTTTGTGAAATCGAACTTCTGAATCTGCCTTACTATCTCCTTGTCCATATTGAGAACTGTGGAGATTATGGCATATTCCGTACCGTTTTCAAAAGTACCCTTGATTATCTGCCTGTCTATGAGCATCTGCAGCTTATCAAGAAGATGCTCCTGAACGGATTCTCTAAGGAAGCCGTACTGATAAACACTGTGTTCACGGATAAGCTGTTTCTGGACTTGTCCGTTGCGGAAAAACTGCGTAGCATAAGGCTTTATCGGATTCACCGCATTCGGCAGGATATTCGGTATATTCTTTATCACGATGGTATCGGGAGTTATCATTTTCTTGATGCCGCACCAGTATTCATTGACATCGCCGTTCTTTACGCCCGAAACCTTTGAGAATATGACAGGAACACTTACAACGCCCTCCGTGGTGCTGAAACTTGGTCTGTATTTCAGTTCCTGATCCCAGAGGATAGCAATTTCCTCATACATTGTCTGGAGAAGGACTGCATTTGCCTTGTCATACTGATTATTCCTGTACATTCCCGAATCCTGATACATTACCTCATCAAGTTCCCTTTCGGCATGATAAGCCACTGTCCCCACACGGATAAGCGAAGTATCCTCCGGAAACTCGGTTATATCAAGAGACATATCGTAATTTTCCACATAGAGGAGACTGTCCTCGAAAGGACATTTTCTTGTAAGATCAGGCTCAAAAATGAGCACGTCCACAGGAAGTCTTGCAAGCATCCTGCAAAAGAATATCTCATTCTCGGTCTTGCAGCCGCCCATATAGATGAAACAGCCTACCTCAGGCATTCTCCAGTCCTTGAAAAGCTGCTGCCAGTATCTTCTCAGCCAGCATATCGCATAGATCGCCTTGTTGGTCAGTTTATTGAGATTGCCGTCACCGCTGTTCTTTTCGTCTATCATCATCTGAACGAATGTGTTATGAATTATCTTTTTCAGCTCACCATCGGTAATAAACGAGAAATTCTGCGAAAGATCTGCGATCAGCTGATTAATATTCTGATAATTGTTCCTTTTTATGCGCTGTGCCTCAACATTTGTCGGCGGCTCAATTGTATTATTCAGGATAACGGCCTTTCGTCCGCTTTTAATTTCAAGCTGGAACTGATAGAGATCATTGATAACCGTCGTCTTATCCTCAACGCCGACAATACGTGCAAAGCAGTTGTAATATAAATTTCTGTCCTTGACTCTGTCCGCAGGCTTGACTCTTGCCTCACGCATGATATTGCCTGAATGCCATGCGTTGGTGCAGTTGATATACGTAGGTTTTTCGCCGAAAAGACGTTGCTGAAAGACCTCTTCCTTTATCTCCTCACGAATCTTTTTCAGGGAAAATCCGCTTGGGAATGCAGTCATTCCCGTCAATTTAAGTTCTTCGGAACGTGAAGAATCAGCATCAGCCTTACGGTATTCCGCATCATTGTCGTACTGTAAAAGTACGATATCACAGCCTGCCATTGAAAGAACAGACAGCAGAAGCAGTTCATAATTTGAGACACTGCCCTCATAAAGAATTTTCGGAAGCTTATCATTGCCGAGAAGGTGGACTATACGTTCAAATTTATAGTAAAGCCAGCACATAAATCTGATATACGTATTTTTGAGCATATTTTCATTTTTACCTGCACGGCTCAGACTCTGAAGTGTCTCATATATAGAACCTGTGACATTTTCGCACTGAGTATCATCCATTCTCGGAAGCCATTTTTTCATTTTGGAGCGCATGAAGTTCATATCCATTGAAAAATCCATACCAAGCATTTCCTGATAGTAGCCAAGCTGGTTATTGTCAGGATTAGGCAGTCTGCCCTCGATGATTACACCGCCGAGACGTGCCTCCTCATGGTATTTTTTCAGGAACTCATTTATCTGTTTATTATAACCGTTTATACGGCAGAAATAAACGCCCCTTGTCTTACGTTTTCCAAGGTCAATGAAATAATCATCAGGTTTTTCTATATGTACTCTGTTCAACATGATTATATCCCTTTACTGAAAATGTTTGTATACAATTATTTTATATAGTATACTTAATTATTGTATCACAAAATCTCTGATTTGTCAATACCTATTTCGTTAAATTCGACGTTGAGCAGACAGCTTTTTTATGATATTTTTGTGTCAGATATACAACAAGGGAAAGCCTGTCAGGAAAAGAAAATTCCATGGCAGGCTCTTGGTTTCAGGAAATGATGGATCTCCGCATCTCATCATTGAATTTTTCAGGCTGGTCATAAAAACAGCAGTGCCCCGCTTTTTGGATGATACACAGCTTTTTTGACGGTGCATTCAAACCGTCAAAGCAGTCCTCCAGAAGTTTGGACGGACAGCTTATATCCTGATCGCCATACACAAAAAGCACAGGTATCTGAAAGTTCATATCCCGCCTGAAATCGTAGTTCATCAATATCCTGTACGTTGATCTGCAAAGTTTCCAGTCCGCAAACATCATAGCCTTCTTCTCGCTCCAATTAAGATAAGGCGAATGCAGTATCTTTCCTATCGGCAGTTTTTTTGCGTCCTTAATAATATATTTTGCCGCAAGCGGCGCAAATCTGCGCATTCCTCTCATAAATTCATCCGTCATTTCCTGTGCAGATGAACACAGTTTCCTCATTTTATCAAGGATCGCTTTTTCTTTCGGTTCACTGGTCATCGCCTCAGTCTTGGCGCAGATGTACTCTATTGCTTCACGATAGTTCACAAGCTGACCAACAGCAATATATTCCGAAATTTTCTCAGGGTGATACTTTGCATATTCAGCGCCTATAATACTGCCCCACGAAAAGCCGATAAGGATAACTTTGTCAAATTCAAGAACTTTATGCAGATATTCTATTACTCCGTCAATATCATCAAGATAATCTTTCAGAGTAGTGTTTTCAGCTATAACATACGCTTTGTCCTTGTTTTTCAGATATGTCTTGCAGGTATTTCTCTGGTCATAATTTACAACAGTATATTCCTTTTCCCAGTCTTGCTGAACAACATCGCAAAGTGCTGCCATTGAACCTCCGGGGCCTCCGTGCAGAAACAGGACTACAGGATTCTTTCTGTTACAGCTGCGTATTTGTACATACTGATTCATACCGTTTATTGTCGGATAATCATAAGAATATATTCCTGTTTTTGTATCAGGATACAGAATATTTGTTTTATTCATCTTTACTTTTACATCTTCTTTCTCTGAAGTCAAGATTGTCGATTTCAGGCAGAATTTCGGCAATTCTCCTGATACAAAGATCATAATTTGCCATGTCTGTCTCATCAGCTTCATCTTTATGGCGAATCAGCCTTTCAAGCATACACGCATATCCCACAAGTGCCGATTTAGCCTCGATTTCATCAATTTTCGCCTTGTCCGTGGTATCAAAATATATTTCAAGCGTTTTATGCCATATCCTCTCCGCAAATTCAAAAGGTATTCCGAGAAAATCTGAAATATTTGAGTGATCTGTCTCTCCATAGCCGATATATGCAAGAAACATAGCCGAAAACTCGAAAATCGGATGTCCCATGCTCAGTGTATCCATGTCGATAAGTGTAGGCTCACCATTCTGCATGAGCACGTTCTTGATGTGGTAATCGCCGTGTATCATGTTGCGTTTTTCAGGCAGTTCTTCAACTAATCCGCAAAGCTTTTCATACTGTTCATCAGGTACAGCCCCTCTCAGATTACGCACTTTTTTGAGAGTTTTCGCCTTTCTGTCAGGAAGTTCCCCGTCTTTCAGCTCATTCTCATGTATCTGTTTCAGCAGTTTTGCATAGATCTCAACATACTTTTCCAGATTGTCAGGATCACCTGCGATAAGCTTCGCAAAGGATTTCGCATCAAGCAGTTCAAAGACCGAACCATAGCCATTCCCTACCTTGGCAACATCATAGGATATCGCCGTCGGAAGCCCGAAAACAAAAGCTTTTCGTGCAAGTTCACGCTCATGGTGGATATCCTCAAGGCTGTCGGGATTCATGTAGACCTTGACTATCGTATCTCCGTCAAGGCGGTAAACTTTACCGTTCGCACCCTGACCGATGACCTCACATCCCTCAACAGACAGCCGCCTGTATGCCTTTTCAACAGTCATCATCTCGGTAAAGCCTGTCATGTCGAAGATCTCATAAACTTCAAGTGAGGCATTGATTATCTTCAGTTCAGGCTCGCTTTTTCTCACTTTCAGCACAACTCTCAGACCTGCACTTGATATGTATTCAAGCTTTTCTGCATCGAAAATTACTTTATCATGCGGATTTTCTGCTAAAATTGTACTGATATCGCTGTCGGCAGCTGCTGAATTTGAAGAATCTATCCTGCCTTCAAGGAATATTGTAAGAATATTGCTGTTGTTCGTAAATTTCATATACATCAGACCTCCTTATTAAATACAAAATCCACAAGCGAAATATATTCACTGTAAGCATCATATCCGTCGAGCTGTGACAGACAATCGGCTATTTTACGATAATACCACGCCTGTTTCAACGGATCTTTCTGATTGAAATTCTGCCATAGTTCATTTCCACGTCTGCGGTACTCCCTTGCAAATGAACGCATATTTGAAAGCTTATCCCCGAGCCAGAGCATTTTTACTCCGATATCCTGCGTATTTTCAAGAATGATAAGACTCTCCTCCTTGCGCAGTTCCCATGTGTCTGCGGCAGGCAGTTCATATCGCTTTTCCTCGGTCTCGGTCATCACAAGCAGTTCCACACGCCTGCCGAAATGCTCCCTTATCTCGTCAAGTGTGGTATCCGTATCCTCCACAGTATCGTGCAGTACCGCAGCTGCAAGAATTTCCCTGTCATCGGTCATTGTGCCGACTATTGAGGCTACCTCCATGGGATGAAGGATATACGGAGCACCGGACATTTTTCTTGTCTGACCGCTGTGTCTTTCCACTGCAAAATTAACAGCCTTGTCAAATAAATCCATTACTTTATTTCCTTTCGTATCGTGAGTATATTGCAGTTGTTCTCGTATTTGTACTTTATCTCGTCCATTGTTTTCTTGACCATATAAATGCCGAGTCCGCCTATACTTCGTTCCTCCGCAGACAGCGTGATATCCGGATCATCCTTGGTAAGCGGATTGTACGGGATGCCCTCATCGGTAAATCTGATATAGAGCTGTCCTGTCTCCTCCCTGACGATGACCGACACTGTAAGCGGCCCTTTTTCATCGGGATATCCGTGATTTATGATATTGCTGCATATCTCATCTATCGCCACATTGACCTGAATTATCATTTTTGCTGAACATTCGGCTTTTTCAAGTTCTTTCTCAGCAAACTCGGTTATCTCCGCAATATCCGCAAGCTTGACCTTGTCAAAATGTATGGTCGGCGGCGGCGGTGTTCCGATATATCTGAATGCAAGCATTGTAATATCATCAAACTGCGGCGCATCGCCGACAAATCCGTCAACATCCGACTTGATATTTTTACAGAGTTCCTCCATATCAGCCCACTCCTCCGAGTTAAGTTTTTCAAGCAGTCTGTCATTGCCATACAGCGTATTTCCGGCATTTGTAGCTTCTGTTACGCCGTCGGTATACAGATAGATGATATCTCCTTCCGCAAGCTGAAATTCCTGTGCTTTATAGCGCATTTCCTCCATGCCTGCAAGAACGAATCCTGCCTTTGACCTGAGAAATTCAAATTTTCCGTCTTTATGCCGTACAACAGGCGGATTATGACCTGCATTGACATATCTTACTGTGCCTGTTACAAGGTCAATATCTCCCTGCCATGCCGTCACGAACATTCCTGCATCATTTCCCTCACAAAGTGCCGCATTTCCACGGGTGAACACCTCATTTATTGGTAATTCCGACTCTGTAAGCGATTTCAGTTCGGTTTTCGCCCTCATCATGAACATTGCCGCAGGTATTCCTTTTCCCGAAACATCTGCGATAAGTATATGGAGAGTATCCGTACCTGTCATGTAAAGGTCGTAGAAATCTCCGCCGACTTCTTTGGCAGGATTCATGCTTGCATATATGTCGAAATCCCTGCGCTTAGGAAATGCAGGAAAAACATTTGGAAGCGCCGATGCCTGTATCTGCTTTGCAAATTCAAGTTCAGCATCAATACGTGCTGAAGCTTCATTTATATAGCGTTTCAGCGTGTCCACCGTAGTATTTATATCGTCGGAAAGTGATGCAAATTCAACGTTTGTGCGTACATTCACCACTTCATTCAGGTCGCCGCCGGTAATTTTTGAAAGCGAACCGTTGATGTTCTTTATCTGGTTTACGACAACTCGCTTGATGAGCAGATATATTATGCCGAAAAGTATCGCAAATACCAGTATTTCAAGGAATGTATTGACATAAAGCGCAACGTTCCTTATCTGAAAGGCTTCAGCTTTTGTGAGCACCGAAATGATGTAGTAACCTTCAGACTGCCTGAATTTACAGAAACATTCTTCATTGTTCAGCTTCATCTCAAACGTCCTGTTTTCCGCAGGCGTTTCCATTCCTTCAGCATCATTTTCAAGCTGTTCCTCAGTAATTGTCTTTGGAGCGCTGACGATATGACCATCACTGTCAAATATTATGGTATAGCCTGTCTGTCCTACGTGACGATTCTTTGTGATGCCAACTATTTCGGCATCTATTTCATTCTGGAACTGCTCTGCATCATATCCTACCTGAATAAAGCCGTCATCATATTTTACACCTGCATATTTTCGGCTTGTTGAACTGTCATAGCTAATCGGGCCGTACTTCTGAACAAATTCATCCTTTCCGTCAAGCAGACACAGAAATTCAGCAGACTGTTCGCCTGATGCCATGTCAAATCCTATGAACTTTTCAACTGTACTTTCTGTTATTATTCCGTTTTTATCTATAACGCTCAGTTCGGCAATATCATACTTTTCAACTATTTTTTCAGCCATGCCGTGTTCAAACTCAGCGGCAATTTCATGCGTAAGATTGAGCAGATTGCGGTCTGACGCATCATTGATATCCTCCGAGGTTTCTTCAAGGGCAATTCCGAGAAGCGTATCACACTGAACGTCAGCTATACTGTTCTGTAAGCTGAAAACAAAATAGGACGTTGCCGAAAATGCAAGAAATACCGTGAGAAACAGCCATCTCTGAATCGTCTGCGAAATGCGGACATTCGTTTTTATCCGTGCAGATACGGACTCTCCTGACATTATCCTGAGAAACAGTGAGGACAATCCGACTGATACACCATTCGTCACGATCATAGGTATCGCTATTTTTCCGATGACATCAACAGCACGTTCAGCCTCAGCCATATTTGTCAGCATTATCATCGTCATGTGGAAAACCTCGATGACAACACCTATGGCACACGTTATAAGCGGTTCGGACTTTTTATCCTCAAACATTATCTTTCTCAGTCCTGCCGAGAAAAATCCTGCAAAAACAGTTGATATCGTACAAGCAAGAGCCGTAAAGCCGCCTGTTCCTTCCGAAGCCGCAAACCAGCGCTCTATGCCCCCGATAAGCCCGGCAATAATGCCCGACGGAGCGCCGAACATAAGTCCTGCGGTCATAACCGATGCATCACGGCAGTTTGCCTGAGCACCATTCACAGGAACTCCGAATTCCGTTGCTATAACAGCAAGAATACCGAAAACTATGCCGTATATCAGCTGTTTCTTTTTTTCACCAAGCTTACCGAATGCGGTCTTTTTGTCTATCAGGCAAAGAAATACCGCCGCCGCTACAGGCAGTACCGCTGCAGCGGCAAGTTCAGGTATTGTTTTCATATATTCTCCCAAATCATTCTATTGTCAGTATATCTGAAAATCCGGTGATATCAAATACCTCATGGACATCACTGTTCACGTTCCTTATCACCATTTTTCCCTGTTTATTCATGATCTTCTGCGCTGTGAGAACAACTCTCAGACCTGCCGATGAAATATACTCAAGCTTTGAAAAATCAAGAACAAGACTGATTATCCCTTCAAGCGATGTTCTTACAATTGTTTCAAGTTCGGGAGCTGTTATGGTATCAAGCCTTCCCTCAATTGAGATGATAAATTCATTTCCGTTTTTTTCTGTGTTGATGTTCATGTTTATTTCTCCTTATTTTTCATTGAAAAACGCCATAAGACGCTCTTTATAGTCAGATGCTTCATCATAGACAGCATGACCGTATCCTTTATAAATGTACAGTTCACAGCCAAGTTTTGCGGCAATTTCCTTTGATGCTCCGCCTGATACTACCTTGTCCTCATCAGCGCCGACAGCAAGCACAGGGCATTTTATCCTGTCAAGTTCATCATATATGTCAAATCCCACTGCCGCACCTGCCATAGCGCTGAAACGCTGTAACTCCTGCGGCGTGCCTTCATTTTCAGTCATTTTGAAGTAGTCGCTGTATTTTTCGGCAAACGACGGTGTATAGACTTTTTCTGTCATATCACGGTTGAGCTTCACAGTCTCGCCTTCATCGGCAAGCCTTACCCAGTTTCCGAGAACTGCACTGCATTCTTCATTCAGCCGTGCCGCAGTTGAGCCAAGTGCAAGCTTATGCACCAGTTCAGGATAACGGACTGCAATGCACATCGCTATCATTCCGCCCTGTGACGTGCCGAAAATATCTGCATTCTGCAAACCAAGCTGTTTCATACCCTTTGCGGTATCATCTGCCATATCCGTTACGGTACAGCCTTTTTTAAGCTGTTTTACACGGTCAAAAAGATAAACCGTATGCGTACTTCCGAAACATGAATATGCCGCCGCAACAGCCTCAGCCGAAAGCATGACCGACTGCACGCTTACACCTGGTAGTATTACAAGCGGCTGTTTCCCTGTACCAAATGTAAAATATTCCATTTCAAATTCTTCGTTTTTAACTGTTTTTATTTCCATATATGTTCACCTTTTGTTTCTTCAATATACATTCTGAAAAATATGTTTCTTTTATTACAATATATGCTACAGATTTATTATACACCGTTCGTATCATTTTGTCAATATTATATGTTTATTTTTAACTGCCATTGTATATTGTGTTGTAAAATATACATTCCGTATTAATGATAATGTACCTTCGCTGTGCTGATATACTTATAGGGCACATCTAAAAACCCATTCTGAGAAAAAGCAGCTATGCACAGCATCTGCTGCGTCAATCCCTCTCGCAGTGCAAAAGCACGCCTTCAAGGGCTTTCCTTACATCTACTGTACCTATCTGCTTTTTCTTACTCAAAACGGTTTTTTAGAGATGCCCTATAATAAGAATAAAATGTATCATAAGTAATGAAATTATTGATTTTTATTGACATCTTTCGTAATTTGTGCTATAATAAATAAAAAATCATTAACGTTGCAGTGTGATTTGTTACAAAATACAAAAATCGTTTCGATATGAATACCGCTATTTCTTTCAGATACCAAAAAAATTTAGATAAAGGGGTTGAGTAAATGAGATTATGCAGATGCTGTAACAGCAAAATGGACAGAGATATGAAGATCTGCCCTGAATGCGGCGCTAAATATATCGTCCGTGATACAGGAATATACGCCGCAGACGGTTGTCCCCTTTCTGTCGCCGAGCAGAATCTTATCCTTACAAATGAAGGCATTAAAATTATGCTCGTTTTCTTTAATTCAGGTCAGGAGATCGTTAATGCCGCTTCAATAAAACTGAAATGCTTTGACCAGCTCGGTGATGAGCTTGCAGATACTGTTGTAAAATACAGCGACCTCGAGATTGTTAAAGGCGGATATTTCGGACTGGACAAGCTGTTTGTCCCTGCCGATCCTGATACAAGAAAAATAAATATCATCGTGGACAAGGTTCTCCTTGAAAGCGGTACGCTATATAAAAGCAATGGAAATCCCCTCACTTTCCGTGAGGACTATGACGGAATAAGAAACGGTCTGAAATCTGTCGAAACCACCATAAAACAGGACGGCGACGACAATGCGCCAAATCCCTACAGAGGCATTTCCGAGCGTGAACGTGAAAATAAAGCTGCTGAAATGTGGGCTGGTCTTGAACCGATATGTCAGAGACTTCTCGATATTCAGAAAAAACTTGACGATATTTCTTATTTCAATAAAAAAGACGACTGGGACAAAATAAACGAGGAACGCAAGAATATCCGTTCGGAACGTGATGAATTCATCAAGAAATACCCGTATTTTCTCATTCCTTCGTCTGTAACCCAGATACCTCAGTGCTATTTTGAAAACTGCTATGCGCTGAAAGGTATATATATCCCTGATTCCGTGACCTCGATTGACAAAAGCGCATTCAATTTCTGCGAAAAGCTGAAGGAAATTCGCCTTTCCGAAAATCTTGCAGTAATAAATGAAAGTACATTTTTCGGCACTCACCTCACATCTGTCTATATCACCGACAGCGTGAAAAACATAAGTACAGATGCATTCCGTCTGTGCAATCAGCTTAAAGAAGTGTCGCTTCCACACGATGCAGAAGTCAAGGACAACGCTTTTCCTCCGAATACAAAGGTCATCAGGCGTGAAAGTCCTGCCGAAACTATCGAGCGCAAAAAACGACAGAAAGCAGAATTGCAGTCTAAATACTGGAACGAACACGCTGATGAAATGCAGCAGCTCCTGTCCCGCAAGGCTGAACTGCAAAAAATGTCAGATAAACTTGAGATCGATATCGCAAAAATAAACAAACAGCTTATCAATCTGCGGAAATCTCTTGAAGAACCCGACCTTGAGGACAGGGTAACGCTGAATATCAGAGACCGTATCTCCAAACTCAATGAGGAAATTGAGGATCTTGGCGTATTCAAGGTCAAGCAGAAAAATGAACTCAGAGATGAAATAGCCGATCTTGAAAAAAAGCTTGAATCAATAATCAATGATAAAAAAGAACAGTTTGAATTTGATGTGAATCTGCGTATCGATACCCTTGAACATTCGATAACTCCGATAAAATCAAGACAGAGCGAGATACAGATGCAGATAAAGGCTATTGACCAGAAACTGAATCAGACAAAATAATAACGCATATGTCCACCTGTGAATAATCATATTTGCAGGTGGATTATTATTGCTCAGAAAAATAAGCGAAGCTTTAAGGCAGCACCGCAGTCGTAATCCCCGGCTTGACCGACAAATTTTTTTGAATTTACTTTGAGTTTTCAGCAAAAAATGGTACTAATAAGTGAAAGGGCAAAGCGCAGTCCCCGGAAAGGAGGAATCCCACATGGATAACGGTGAAAGTAGCTACCGCCGTTTACTTGCGGGTGATGATGAAGGATTATATGAAATTATTTGCACCTACAGAGAAGGATTGATATTGTACCTCAACAGCTTCGTTCAGAATATTCACACCGCCGAAGCTCTTGCAGAAGATACTTTCGCTGAACTTGCCATAAAATGTCCCGATTTTTCAGGAAAAAGCTCGTTCAAGACATGGCTCTATGCCATTGGGCGCAATATCACTGCTAAATATCTGCGAAAATCTTATAAACTTGACATCGTCCCCCTTGAATCTCAGGAATTTCTTGCAGAAGAAGAAAATATAGAAAAAAACTATATCAAATCAGAACAGAAACAACACGTTCATCAGGCTCTGCACCGCCTGAAACCTGAATACCGTCAGGTGCTTTTCCTTGCGTATTTCGAGGGATTCTCCAACGCCGAGTCCGCTGTCATCATGAACAAGTCAAAGCGTCAGATAGAAACTCTTATGTACAATGCCAAAAAAGCCTTGAAAACCGAACTGGAAAGGAGCGGCTTTGAATATGAAGAATAATGAAGAAATGTATCAGAGCGTTCTCGCCAGACGTGCTGAATACCGTGAAAAAAAGAACAGAAGAATTATTATTATAAAACGTACTGTGCCTGCCATAGCCTGTTTCTGCTTTGCCGCATTCATAGGAATATATTTCCATGCCGCAAATCTTTCAAGAACGCCCGAACAATCAGGCATCATTGAAGAAACTACGCTCATAAGCACATCAGCTTGTCATAAATCTGACAGCAGTACGACTGTACAGACAACCATGAAAAATGCCGCCGTTACATTATCTTCATCAGCGGCAAATACACATACCACTACAGCAAAGTCAACAGTAACAAATATCAGTCACACCACCGAAACCGACGCTGATGATGATGTATATTCAGGCGATGTAAATGAAACTGCTGAAACAAATGCGGTGACTTCAAAGCCTGTGCATACCAAAACAACCGTCAGAACCGAAAGCAGAACAACATCACGTACAACATCTGCAACAGCGGCGAAAACTACTCTGCCAACTGCTGTCACCAAAACAACGGAAACAAAGTCACCGATATTAACTGTTGCTCCGCTTCAGCCGACTGTTCAGCCTGTCTATTTTGAAACTGTCAGTGATATCGCCGAAACAGCCGCAGGCTATATTCCGTCAACAGATGATTCGACTGTTGTAACATGCAATATTGAGCCGTCTGCTGCTGAAAAAACCTACTCGCAGATGTATTCAAGAATAAAAAACGACGGATGTATCTTTGCGGTAAAGGAGAATGATACCATTTCTCTCAGAAATGACTTTGGCTTTTATCTTTTCCCATATGCACGCTATGAGGATATCGGTGTCGGCGGATATGCTGAATTCAACGGCAGTCTCTATCATGTAACGTTCTATTATGCAGACAGCATTACAGCCGATAATACAAACGGTATTACGGAATATCTGCATGAGAGAATGGGACGGAGATGTGATGAGGAGCTTGATATAAACGGTCAGACCGTCAGCATATTGCACAGCAGTGACGGAAGGATTTATGCAGGCTTTTTCATTGATGAATGCCACTATATTGATGTCGTTTCGTCTGTGTCGGATGATGAAATGAAAGATTTTTTGAATATGCTGGAATATGAAACTATTTATTTTTAAGGAGTTGATCTTATGAAAAAAAGATTTATGTCAATTATACTTTCTGCAATTACAATGGCTTGTTCAGTCAGTGCGGTTTATGCTGAATGTGCATTCAGTGAATGGAACGGAAAAAATATAAGCATGGAATTATCTCAGGAACTGCGTGAAAACGGCAGTGAAAAAATTGATATTCTGCTTGATGTTTCAATGGACAATACATACGTTTACAAAGGAAAGACATGGAATGAATACAGACAGGATTATGACAATGCCTGGAGTACTGCACAGAAAATGCACGAACTTATAAAAATGGGCGATTACATGAAATACGGCGAAAAGCTGTATACAGACGGTACACCTGACGGCGAAAAATGGGCAGAATCGTACTACAATGAAAAAGTTGAGGATTACGGCGAGGAGCTGCTTTCAAAGTATATCGTGAACGGTGAATTTTTACAGGATAAGCTTATTGCCGATACCGAAGCTTTTGAAACGGAATATGAAAAAGTATATCGTGAAGCATATAAGGCCGTTGCGCAGTATTCAGCCGAAAATTTCTATAAGGAATTGCAGGGGAAGAATATAGACTGTGATTATGATAAGGACAGAAACAAGCTTGTCATTCATATGACTGCTGACGAATTTGCCGCTTTGTCTATAAACAATGTTTCTTTGTACAGCCTTGAGGCGCCGACTACTGACGACGGTGTTCCGACTGTTACTCAAGCCGGATATCAGCTTCCTCCGGCTACAGCAGTGAAAGTGCGTGGCGATGCAAATGATGATTCCATCATTGATGCAAGAGATGCCTCCGCAATTCTCACATTCTACAGCTTATCCTCTACAAGCAGCGGTTATAAGCTTTCCTCACTGACCGCCGATGAGATAAGAGCAATGGACGCTGACGAAAACGGAACTGTCGATGCCCGTGATGCAAGCTTTGTTCTGTCATATTATGCCTACACTTCGGCTAATGGAACAGGCTCTCTCAGCGACTTTATCTCACAGATAAAAAATTAATACCGCACAAAGTAACGGCGGTACTTATATAGAAGTTTTACTCTTTATCGGGGAAAACCTTTCTGAGGAAAGGTTCTTCCCCGAACCCCTTTCCAAAGACTTTCAGTATTATGGCGTATATGGTATAGGACATATGTCCTATACCATATACGCTAAAACACCTAAAAGTTTTAGGAAGGGAGTTTGAGGGAGAAC
>JAZUGG010000062.1:0-16495 GCA_045641105.1 Ruminococcus sp.
CCTTCTGAGAAAAAACAGCTATGCACAGCATCTGCTGCGTCAATCCCTCTCGTAGTGCGAAAGCACGCCTTCGAGGGCTTTCCTTGCACCTACTGTACCTATCTGTTTTTTCTTGCTCAAAACGGGTTTTTAGAGATGCCCATAATAAAAAACCTGTATGGAATCAATTTAATTTCCATACAGGTCATTTTTTTACTGGTTTGCTCTGCCGAGAAATGCAGCGCCGATGATACCTGCATCGTTGCCAAGCTTTGCGATGACGATCTCGGTATTCTTCTCTGAATTTCTTGTGTAGACTTCCTCTTTTACGAGAGCCTTTACAGGAAGGAGAAGCGGATCGCCCTCATTGCATACGCCGCCGCCGATACAGAGAATATCAGGCTGGAAGATGTTGATAGTATTTGTGATACCGGCAGCAAGGTACTTTATGTACTTGTCAACAACAGCCTTAGCATATTTGTCACCGAGTCTCATGCAGTCAAAAGAAGTTCTTGCGGTAACTTTGCCTTTTTCTTCGGCATTCTTTACCATTATACTGTCAGGATGTTCCTCCATAGCTTCTCTGGTCATGCGGATAAGACCTGTAGCTGAAGAATAAGCCTCAAAGCAGCCTTTGCGTCCGCATGAGCACTGTGCGCCGTCAACGTGTACAACTGTGTGACCGATCTCAGCGCCTGCAAAGTTTGAGCCTGAATATATCTTGCCGTCGATGATGATTCCACCGCCGACGCCTGTGCCGAGAGTAATGCATACGGCATTCTTAGCGCCCTTTGCTGCGCCTGCAACATATTCGCCATAAGCTGCTGCATTTGCATCGTTTTCAATGAATACAGGCTTGTTGATAGTTTCCTGAATATACTTCACCATTGGTGT
The DNA here is from genome assembly GCA_045641105.1 of Ruminococcus sp. Lineage (GTDB taxonomy): Bacteria > Bacillota > Clostridia > Oscillospirales > Ruminococcaceae > Ruminococcus. The sequence continues at coordinate 874 of JAZUGG010000062.1, forward strand.
GTTTTTGAATCCGAGATTGTTGGAATATTCGATAATTCCTGTTTCGCTGTTTGCAATACCCGGAGTGCCTACGCCTATCCATTCAATATCATCAATTGTGAGATTGGCATTCTTTACAGCTTCAACAGCCATTCTTGCCATATCAGCGGCAATCTCCCTGTCAGGGCGTGGGCAGTTGGTCTTTGTGCTTGCTTTAGCAATGATGTTGTAATCCTCGTCAACGACACCTGCAACGATATTTGTGCCGCCAAGGTCAATTCCTACATAGTATTTCATTATTATTTCCTCCTGATTGTTTGAGCAGTGATAATTACACTGCATTTTCCTTTGATATAACACGCATCTGAACCTGCCGGAACAAATACGCTTGAGCCTTTTGCTAAATGAAGTATCCTGTCGTTTTCATCAGGATCATCACAATAATTTCCACTGTAAATGTCAGCTTCTCCTTTGATAACGAGAATATGCATAAAAACGTCAGCAGTTTTTATCTGCATGAATGTGAAAACATCATATTTGCTTGTACAAAAATAATCGCAGAAGCAAAGAGGTGAATGCCATGCGTGCGGCATTTTCAAGGTTTTGGGCTGACCGTATTCTCTTGTACACGGTTCAAGATTTGTAACATCAAGCGCTTTTTCGATATGGAGAGGGCGTGGCTTGCCGTCTTTGCCCAGTCTGCCGTAGTCATAGACACGATAGGTCACATTTGAACTCTGCTGTATCTCGGCTATGAGTATTCCTTTGCCAATTGCATGGAGAGTATGCGGTTCTATCAAAAAAACGTCGCCGCTTTTCACAGGTACACGATTCAGCTTTTCCATGAGGGTATTTTCCTCAATAGCACGCTGAAAATCCTCATGACTTATCTTTTCTCTGAATCCGTAGACAAGTTCAGCTCCTTCATCAGCCTGAATTACGTACCACATTTCGGTTTTGCCGTTGTCATTTTCGTGGATGCGGGCATATTCATTATCGGGATGAACCTGAACCGACAGATTATCTCTTGCATCGATAAGCTTGACGAGAATAGGGAAGTTATCCGCATCACTGCATTCTGTTCCCATAATTTCAGGGTGTATTTTCAGGAGTGCTTTGAGTGTCATACCTGCAAATTCACCGCTTGCAACATAACATTCTCCGTCAGGATGACAGCTTAGTTCCCAGCTTTCGGCAAGAATTTCGGTATTGCTTTCCTTTCCGAACCAGTCACGGAGTTTTGTACCTCCCCATATATAGTCCTTGATAACGGGTTTTAGTAAAAATGGTTTCATTTATCCTCCCAAAGCGGAAATTCTCTTTCAAATTCTTCCATTGTTCCGTTGTAGACGTTTAAGTCAATATATTTTTCATCACCGATATATCCGTCAAGTTCACCATGGTCGCAGTACTGCCAGAACTTCCAGTCCATAAGGTCAGGCTCAAAATTTACGCTTCTTATCCAAAGCGGATAATCACTGTATGAATCTTTTACATACCTCAGCCACACAGGCAGCGTTGTATATATTATCGGCTTGACACCGTAATACTCCTCAAGCTTTTCAAGCAAAGGCGTGAGAATTTTTTCGGTTTCCTCTTTTGATGGTTTATTGCTGCGCTTGTCGGCGTAGTATTCGATATCCACAACAGGCGGAATTTCGATTTCATCCTTTCCGACAACCGAGATGAAGTTATCAGCCTGAGTTTCACCTGCACTGTCAAAGCTGAAAAAATGATAAGCTGACACTTTTATATCAGTTTCAGCAGCACGTTCAATGTTCTGACGGGCAGATTCATCAACATGACCGCTTCCTTCCGTAGCCTTTATGAATGCAAATGAAACGTTCTGTTTTTCAAGTGCATTCCAATCGATATCCCCCTGATAGTTTGAGACATCGACTCCCGTAACGGGATATTTATTAATATTCACCTCTGCCGTTGAAAAATAGCATGAGGCAATAAATGCACAGCCGCCGAGCAGAAATCCGCTAAGAAGGCAGAGCACTTTTTTCTTTGTATTTGACATTTATCCGATAAGTCTCCGATCGTCATGAAGTTCTGCACATAATCAGGCAGTATTCAGCACTGCCTTTAGAGATGTCCTTTAATATAATACCCTATATTCCCGAAATAGTCAACAGTTTTTGAAGATTTTATTTGTAACAAATCCCAATAATTTGCTCATACAAAATACGAATGGTAATATATCAATAAAAAATTACAAAAAATATAAACTTAAAGCTGCTGAACAAAATGTATACACGATGTTAAATTGTGCATACGGTATAAAAAACAGAATTTTTTGCAAGAATTTGTAAGATAATATTGACATTCAGCAGAATATGTGTTAAAATTAGTTATAGACTTATTATAGAATAACTATGCATGAATCTGATATCATTTTGTCAGAAGTAATAATATGCAGGCAATAAACACTATATAAAGAAAAATGTGTTTATTTGCTATTCGCCCGGCAGTATCAGAGAAAGGCACATTCTTCTGATCAGACTGTTGAAATAAAGACTTTGAAGGTGAGATTATGAAATGGATACATATCGCAATACTGTATGGTGCGGCGGTACTTATTTTCGGATGCCTGATGTTCAGTATAAATAAGGCTAAAAACAATCCTGTTGATAAAGCACTGAAAAAACTGCTTACATCGGCTCTGATTTCCGTTGCAGCCTATGCCACGGCTATGCTCGTTGCAAATCGTATGGTTTCTGAGTATGCATACGGATTGTATCAGATATTCCTTGATGCCGTTGTAATGGCAATGGTCTCGTTTGCCCGACGGTATACCGGAATCCAGCCTAAATTGAAAAAAGAAGGCCATATCCTTGGTGTCGCAGTAACGATAGATACAATATTCCTCTTGCTTAATCCTATTGTCCATCTTGTTTTCAGTGTTTCAAAAGTTAATGATGGTTCAGGAAACGGTTTCTTCTCTATTCATTCAAGAGGACCACTGTATAATTATCATTTTGTTCTGCTTTGTCTGCTGATTTTGCTGACACTTTTCAGACTTGGCAGAAAAACTGCTTCTACTCCGAAAATATATAAATTTAAATATGCGATCATCCTGATACTTGTCAGTCTGGCATTTATCGCTCATCTTGTATATATAAACCTTGGCTTCAAGTTTGATTATTCGCTGTTTTTATACGGAGTAATCGCTATTGCAATATACTACTTCTCTCTTGCATATATTCCGCAGGGACTTATGGAAAGGCTTATGTTCTTTACAATATCCAGTCTCAAAGACGGTGTTATATGTATGGACGTTGACGGAAATATTGCATATTCAAACCGTATGGCAAGAGAATATTTCTCAGATGAAATGACTGACAACAGCAAACTCGTAACATTCATAAATCTTTGGTTCGGAGAAAATCCTGATGCTGCCGAAAGAGATATCGTCTGGGAAAATCCACGCCGTATTAACGGAAAGAAACGCTACTTCAAGAACAGCTATACACGAATCATCGACGAAAATCAGAAATATATCGGCTGTTTCTTCATAATGCACGACTGTACAACAGAGTACAACCGTATTGAGGAAGAACAGTACAGGGCTACTCATGATGCACTTACAGGTTTGTACAATATGTACTACTTCTGCGAAAGAGCATCGGAAATGATAAATGAAAATCCTGATACAGATTATCTTATAGTTTGTACCGATGTTAAAAGTTTCAAGGTCATCAATGATATTTTCGGTATCGAAACCGGTGATGAACTCCTGAAGGCACTTGCAAATTCAATTGCAAAGATTGCAACGAATGACTGCGTATACGGCAGAATCACAGGTGACAGATTCGCACTGTGTCTCAGAAAAGAGGATTTCAGTGAGGAACTTCTTATTAAGAAAGCCGAAGAACTAGGCAATTTCTTCGATAAGGAAGTTTTCAAGATCCATGTTCATTTCGGTGTATACGAAGTCAGAGACCGCAGCATGAAGGTATCTGTAATGTGCGACCGTGCAAATATCGCTATCAGAACTATCAAGGACAGCTATGAAACTATCATTGCCTACTATGACAGCCAGATGCGTGAAAAGTTCATAAGCAAGCAGAAGATAATCAGTGAGTTTGAAAATGCCCTTGATACAGGAAGATTTCATCCGTTTATCCAGCCGCAGTTCAGTGCTGACCGTCAGACAAAAGGCGGAGAGGCTCTTGTAAGATGGATACTTCCCGATGGCGGCATGGTTCGTCCCGATCAGTTTATAGGTGTTTTTGAGGAAACAGGTCTTATCGGCAGACTTGATACATATATGTGGGAACGTGCCTGTATGCAGCTTGATAAATGGCGCAAAGAGGGCCGTGATGAGCTTTATCTTTCAGTCAATATCTCACCGAAGGATTTCTGCCTGATGGATGTTTATGAGGTCATTACCACACTTGTCAAAAAGTATGACCTTAACCCGAAAAATCTTCACCTTGAAATCACAGAAACAGCTATCATCGAGAATCTCAAGACCAATCTTCCACTTATCAACAGGCTGCGTGATGCAGGTTTTCAGGTTGAAATGGATGACTTCGGAAACGGTCAGTCCTCGCTTAATTCGCTCATGAATATTGATGTTGATGTTCTGAAAGTTGATATGGGATTCCTCAGGAAAACCGAGAATGTTGACAGAAGTATGACTATTCTGAGAAAGGTTATTGAACTTGCTCGTTCACTTGACCTCAAACTTATAATTGAGGGCGTTGAGACACAGGAACAAGTCGATTTCCTTATCAAGAACGGATGCGACGTATTCCAGGGCTTCCACTTTGCAAGACCTATGAAGATATCCGACTTTGAGGAAAAATATCTCGCTGCTAAAACATAAAAATTTCCCATATTGTTTATGATATCTTTTATTGAAGGGAAACTTTTGAAAAGGCTGGTTGAAAGCGGATACTGATAAAGTTGTTTAATGATTTGAATAAAGGCTGCATAGAATCCTACGCAGCCTTTATTTTTCTATATTTTGTTCTTTCGGCAATAACATTTTTACCAGATTTGCCGCAATGAAGCTGCCTGATGTGTTTTTCGGCTGATATATCATCAGAATCCGAACTCGTTGCTTTTATGCTTTACAAGTCCCTTTTTGGCATAAACTGAAATTACGCTTTCAGTATCAAGATTTTTAAACACACGGTTTCCGCTTCTGTGGAAAACAATTTCATATTCACCGTCAATTCCGATAGCTTCACAGTTTTCGTTTATAGTCCTGTCATATGCAACTATAAAATCAGGAGATCCATGCCTTTTCATTTCGGCAATATCTGTTTCAAATTCGGTTTTATCAGCCTTTATGTGAGTAATATAAGGTTTATTATCATGCATATTGTAAAAGATATTTTCTCCGTAATATGCATTGAGAATTACTGCAGTACCACTGTTGAAGTTGGTATCATCTTCTTTATATCCTGCAAACCAGGTATATCCGTCACGGTATCCATTTTCCTCTATCCACGAAAACAGCTCTTTTGCAGCATCGTATGGATACTTTTTATCGGTATTGAAGCTGTGAATGTTCCATGAAATATTAATAACTACAGGAATACAAAGGAATGCCAGAATTGATTTTTTGATTAATTTCCAGTAATTTTCCTTTATCTCAAAAAGTTTGAAATCTGATATGCAAAGCGGCTTTTCGTCAGCACAAATCCAAAGTATGAAAATCAGAAAGATATAGAATACTCCAAAATGATGCGGAGAAGCGTATCTTGCATAAAGAAAAGACAGCAGAAAATACGGTACAAAGACTGCAAGCACAGTTTTACGTTTGTGAGCAATCACAAATATAAATATCCAGATAATAATGGAAAAAGCTGCTGCTCTGACCAATGTAATAAGTTCAAAACTTTGATCCTGGATAAGTTCATATTCAACGAGATTTGATGTGAAAAGATTCTCAGCAGGAATAAAAAACCACGCCCAAAAAAGATTTTTTAAATAAGTTAATGTATTTGCATTGGTACGGTCAACAGCAAATGTATCCTTTGCAGGAAATATTTCAATTGCAAGACAAATTGCTGCAACGAGCAGAATTATATAGGAAGCCAGTCTCTTTTTGTTTTTGATTAATGCGGAATATGCTTTGAAAAGACTTCTCTCAGCAGTAATATCTGCTGCAATATCTGCAATTATCAAACCACCGGCAAGTGCGATGCCATAGGAGTGACAGAGACACATGAAAAGGAGCGAAAGCATATAAACAAATGGTTTTTTCATACGCTTTTTATAGCATAAAGCACTGAGAAAAACGGCTGTCATAAGCAAAGCATATGGACGTGAAACTATCGCATACTGAAAAGAAAAATAGTAACCAAGCGGAAGAACTATCTTCATTATTGAATTGAATGGTGATTTGAATTCAAGCAGAATAAGAGCCGCTTCAAAAGAAATAAACTGTACCAGTTTCAATGATGCTGTAAAAGGAAGTCCAATATATGAAGCAAATTTCAAAAAAATGTGCCAGAGCGGCGGATGTCCTTCATAGGGGGGGATGCTGATAAGAATCTCTCTCCACGAACAGTTTTTGGCAATAACCCATGCCTGAGTCTCATCAAACCATACTTCGTGATTGCTTAGTCCCCATAATGTCAGAATAGTAATAAATGCAGTCATTATAGTTCCAATAATCAGTGATACTTTTTTATTCTCTGTATTCATTTAAATTCCTCGCAAAATTTTATAATCATATAACTGAAAATGTCGAAAATTCTTGCCATATATACATATTTATTATATCAATTTTTTGTAATGAAGTCAGACTTTTGTGTGTGGTAAAATATTAAGGGAAGTATTTGTTGATATTGATCAGATATTTTAGCACTTGAAAAAGTACAGAAAAAAGGACTTCTTAAAAATATGCAGATATCCAAAATTATGACATATCTGCATTTCAATATTTTTTAGTTGCTGTATTTAGGTTCGCAGGTGAGATTGATGCCGAGACGTTTGAAGATACGTTCATCAACAGCCGAGAGGATAACGGTGGAATGTACCTCGCAGCCACGCAGATTTGCTATCTGTTCCATAGCTTTCTTGGCATTTTCATCCGAATTTGCGCATATTGAAAGAGCAAGGAGGGTTTCATCGGTATGTATTCTCGGATTATTGTTGCCGAGATGACGAACTTTCAGGTCCTGAATAGGCTCAATGACCTGCGGTGACATAAGGAGTATTTCCTCGTCAAGACCTGCAAGATATTTCAGGGCATTCAGCAGAAGTGCTGAAACTGCGCCTAAAAGATTGGACGTTTTGCCTGTGAGTATAGTGCCGTCAGGCAGTTCCATAGCAGCGGCAGGACCTCCTGTCTGTTCTTCACGGGCAAGGGCGGCGGCAACTACCTTTCTGTCATCGGGAGTTACATTTGCCTGTTTCATAAGCAGTTCAAGCTTTATAAGCTCGTCCTCTGCGATAAGTCCCTTTTTGTAGTCGCACAAACCAACATAATAGCGGCGGATTATCTCATCTCTTGCGGCTTTGCAGGTCACATCATTGTCGATGATGCAGTTGCCTGCCATATTAACGCCCATGTCCGTAGGCGATTTATACGGTGATTCACCGAGTATCTGCTCAAACATAGTGTTGAGTACAGGGAATATCTCAACATCACGGTTATAGTTGACTGTGGTCTTTCCGTAGGCTTCAAGGTGGAACGGATCTATCATGTTCACGTCATTGAGGTCGGAAGTTGCGGCTTCATATGCGAGGTTTACAGGGTGGCGGAGAGAAAGATTCCATATCGGGAAAGTTTCAAATTTTGCATAGCCTGTATTCAGTCCACGCTTGTGGTCGTGGTAGAGCTGAGAGAGACAAACTGCCATTTTTCCGCTTCCCGGACCGGGGGCAGTTATAACAACAAGCTTGCGGGAGGTTTCGATATAATCGTTTTTTCCGAAGCCGTTTTCGCTTATGATGTACTTGACATCAGACGGATAGCCCTTGATGTTGTAATGATGGTAGACCTTTATGCCGAGCGCTTCAAGCCTTCTCTGGAAAGCGTCAGCGGTAGGCTGGTCATTATAGCGTGTGAGGACAACACTGCTGACAAAAAGTCCGATTTTCTTGAATACATTGACAAGACGGATAACGTCAACATCATAGGTGATTCCGAGGTCGCCTCTTATCTTGTTTTTTTCGATGTCACCCGAATTTATTACAATAACGATCTCAGCCTCATCTTTAAGCTGCATGAGCATCTGAAGCTTACTGTCAGGCTTGAAGCCCGGAAGTACACGAGAGGCGTGAAAGTCGTCATAGAGCTTGCCTCCGAACTCCATATAAAGCTTGTCTCCGAACTGTGCGATGCGCTGTCTGATGTGTTCGGACTGCATTTTCAGGTACTTTTCATTGTCAAAACCGATTTTTGTTTCACTAATCATAGCATTGCCCTCCTTCAATATCAATAACTATTATATAACAAAATTGTCGGAATTGCAAGAGAAAAATACTGAAATGTCACAATATGCATAACAGGAAAATGATGTAAATCCGCTTATTTAGGGGATTTTTTCAGATAAAGTTAAGATTATGATGTTATAATATCACTATATTCATTGCAAAGGAGCTGATTGTATGTTTGATATAAAAAAAATGACCGTATTTCTGACAGCGGTGATGTCTGCTGTATGTCTTGCGTCATGTAACGGAAAGGGTAAAATCAAGCCGTCAGATGTGAATTACGGCGAATTTGAGGTGACGTTCCTTGATGTAGGTAAGGCAGATGCTATGATCCTGCGTACCGAAAACAGCACTGTCATTATCGACTGCGGCGAAAAAGGCGACGGAAAAGACATAGTCGATCTGCTTTCTGATGAGGATATAACATCGGTTGACTGCCTTATCATCACACATTTTGATCAGGATCATGTAGGAGGTGCGGCAAAAGTCATCAAGGAACTTGACGTTAAGCGTGTTCTTTCGCCTGATTATGTCAGAGAAAGCGATGAGATCAAAAAATATCAGAAGGCGCTGAACAACAAGTCAATTACGCCTGAAATGCTGACAAGTGATGTTTCGTTCAGTCTTGACGGTGTGGAATATACAGTATATGCTCCGAAAAAGACAAACTATGGGCTTGATAATGACAATGATTTTTCGCTTGTCACAAAGGCTGTTCACGGAGAAAATACTCTGCTGTTCACAGGTGATGCAATGGAGGAACGTCTGAGCGAGATAATGGATATTGGTGAATGTACCATGCTTAAAGTGCCGTATCACGGACGCAAGCTTGATAATCTTGAAGAATTTCTCAACGCTGTCAAGCCGAAATCTGCTGTAGTATGCACATCAAAAGGCGAATTTTCGTCACAGGTACAGACATTGCTTTCAAAACGCAAAATACCTGTTTATTCAACCTGTTTTAACGGAACTGTCAAGGCTGTCAGCAACGGCAAAGAAATACGCTTTACCGCAGAAACAGGCAGTGTATAAGAAAATCCCATATGGACAATCCTGCCCATATGGGATTTTATTATTTATCCATAGCCATATTAATAGTCTCTACGGCTTTATTGAACTGAGCATCCATTTCAGGCTGTTCATTTTCAATCTGAACATCAGGCGTAAGACCTACGCCATCGTAACATTCAGATACGGAAGTTTTATACTGAGCAACAGTAAGCACTACAGCGCCGCTGTTAAATTCAGTAGTATTCTGCATAACGCCCTTTCCGTATGTTTTTACGCCTATAAGCGGTGCTTCCTTGAAATCCCTGAGTGCTGCGGCAAAAAGTTCGCCTGCACTTGCTGTTTTTTCGTTAACGAGAACAGCCATAGGCAAATCAAGTTCCGATGCATCTGAGTAGACTATAGTTTCGGAATGTCCGTCCTTATATTCAGCAGTAGCGATAACTCCTTCGGGGAGAAGCGGATCTATGCACTCCTCAAGAACTGTAACAAGACCGCCGTTGTTGTCTCTGACATCGAAAAGCAGTCCCTTTGCGCCATTTGATGTCAATCTTTCAAGTGTATCAATAAACTGCTGAGGTGTATTTTTCTTAAAGCCTGATATCTTGATATAGCCGATAAAACCGTTGAGCATTTCACCTGTAACAGTTACGACTTCAATTGAGCGGCGTGTAAATGTGTACTCGGAATCAATACCGTCACGTCTGATAGTGAGTTTTATATCTGAGCCTTCCGTACCTCTCATTGCCTGAACGGATTCATCAAAGCCTGCGGTCTTAACGTCAACGCCGTCAACAGCCGTGATGATATCGCCTATCTTGCAGTGCTGTTCGGCAACAGGTGAGCCTTCCATGATCTCATCTATCCTGATGTATCCGCTTTCGTCCTGAGCAAGAGTTAGACCAAGACCGACGATATGTCCCTCATCGTCATTCTGCTCGTTGATATACTCATCTTCTGTGAGATAGCGTGAGTATTCATCATCAAGACCTGAAACATAGCCTTTCAGAATACCGTCGGTGAGTACACCCTCATCAATATCGCCGTAATAATTATCCCTCACATAGCTGTCAAGACTTTGCAGTGAGGAGTATTTCTGGGATTTTTCGTTTACGTCAACCACTTTTTCATTGAAGCTTTGCAGCGAGAAAAAGGAGGTGAGTATAAAAGTGACAGCCGAAGCGATAGCAATAAGGCTTATCGCAAGACCAAGACTGATTTTTTTGTTCATTACATCATCACTTTCTGAACAAAAATTCGGGCAGTGATAATAACTGCCCTGAATTTTCATAATATATTGCTCCCCCGACTAAACCTTGCCGTCATCCTTGATAAATTTGATTTTTACTTCATTTTTTGGCAATGTTTAATTGGTGGAGTAATAATGATACAGCGCAATGCAGAATTGCGCTGTTTTTCATTATTATGTTATTATATGCTTACGGACTTACATAACCCGAAGGATCTTGCTGTACGCCGTTGACCTGAACCTCAAAGTGGAGGTGGTCGCCTGTTGAGAAGCCTGTACAGCCGATAATGCCGACAGGTTCGCCCTGTTGTACATACTGACCTACGGAAACAAGAGTTGAACGAAGATGACCGTATAATGTTGAATATGTACCGTCATGTGCGATAACGACATAGTTGCCGTATCCTCCGCCGCATCCGCATGAACTGTTCTTAGCATAGTCATGTGTGCAGCCTGACGAAACAAGGATAACTGTTCCTGATCTTGAAGCGACAGCAGTACCGCCGCCTATGCCTGCATCACCGACATCAATGCCCTTGTGCATTGTGCCCCAGCGGTAGCCATATGGACTTGAGATATATCTGAATCCCGGTGCAGGCCATATGAAGTTATTGCTTGAAGGTGCAGGAGCGACATAAGTTGTCGTTGTTACAACAGGAGCAGCCGTTGTCGGAGCCTGTGTATATACGGGAGCCTGTGTTGTATAGACAGGTTCTTCGTAATAGTAATTATTCTGAGCGGCAGCAGCCTCCTCAGCAGCTCGCTTTGCAGCAGCGGCTTCTTCAGCAGCTTTCTGTGCAGCAGCTTCCTCAGCTGCCTTTCTTGCGGCTTCTTCCTCGGCAGCCTTACGAGCTGCTTCTTCCTCAGCGGCTTTACGAGCGGCTTCTTCTGCTAACCTTCGCTGTTCTTCTTCGTAGCGTCTCTGAGCTTCCTCAGCGGCTTTTTTGATAGCCTCTCTGATTTCTTCTTCTTCGGCTTCAAGTTCCTTGTTAGCCTGTTCAAGCTCAGCCTGATTTACCTGAAGCATAGTCTGCTCATTTGCAAGACGGTCTATCTCGCTCTGAGTCTGAGCCATTTTGTCATAGAGCACTGTCATTTCAGAGGCTTTATCCTGTTTGCGTGCCTCCTGATCGGCAAGTCTTGTCTGCAATGACTGTTTTTCAAGTTCAAGGTCTGCCATGGTCTGTTCCATCTGCTTTATTTCAGCGAGAAGGTCATTGATAAGCTTCTCGTCGGCAGATGCGATACGGTTTACCATTTCAACTCTTGTAAGCATATCATAGAAACTTGATGAACCTACAAGAACTGTGGCGAGTGTATCGTTGCCTGAAATATAGAGATTACAGAGTCTTTCCTTGAATATTTCAACCTTTTTCTTAATTGCATCTTCCTGACTGTGTATTGATATGTCAAGAAGGCCGATATTATCCTGTGCAAGGATAATATCATCGTTTATCTGGTCAAGCTCGGTGTTGAGGAGAGTGATATTATCCTGAATAACACCGATCTGTTCATTGAGAACATTCTGAAATTCTGCTTCTTTTTTCTTGTCTCCTTCAATGCTGCCGATTTTCTTTTCAAGGTCGGCAATTTTAGCATCGTTGGCTTCTTTTTCGGCATGAATTTCATCAATGGTTTTAGCTGATGCTGATTTTCCGTCGTTTGCTGATGACGGGAATGTTGATATAAGAGCAATTGACAATGCAGAGCATGTCACAAATGAAAGAACTCTTTTGAATAAGTTTAAATTTCTCATAGTAATGATACGGAACGAGTCCGCACCCTCCTTTCAGAATAGCACTGTAATTTATAGTGCTTTGCGGAAAGCGGAACCGGCTTATTCGATGAACGAGCCGGTTTCAGGAGTATTCCATCCGGAAACTTCCTGCCGCAGACCTTATTCTTAAACATCGATGTGCTTTCTTGTGCTGATAACACTGCCCAATGCACCAATAAGCGAGCCTGCAACGAGGTAGGCTGCCATAAGTGGTAATCTGATCTGTGCAAAGGGAATAATACTTTTGATACCAAAAGTTGTCATAAGTATAGCCTGATCGATGATCATGTCGTAAACTGCCCTGTAGACCATCCATGTGGTAAAGAAAGCAGCAACACCGGCAACAAAACCTGTAACCATACCTTCAATGAAGAAAGGCATACGAATAAACGAGTTTGTAGCGCCGACGTATTTCATGATCTGTATCTCCTCACGGCGTGAGAAAACGCTTGCCTTTGTTGTATTGGAAATAATTATGAGTGAAACGATAACAAGCGCAATAATAATCGTACTTGCGACAAAAGTAACGACATTTCTCAGTTCTCTGAGGAACTCTGCTACCTGCGGTGATGATGAGGCACTCTGAACGCCTTCAATAGCGCCGATCTCCTCAGTAGTATCAGCTATAACATCATTGTTGAATACAGTTACACTGAAACCGTCAGGCATGAAGCTTGCGTCTGTGCCGATATAACCCTCGAAAATTTTCTCAGCGTTAGGAAGGCTTTCTTTCTGTCTTTCAAGAGCGTCCTCCTTTGAGATGAATTCGATTGTATCGACATTAGTAAGTGAACGAATGGCTTCTTCAGCGGCTTTGTTCTGTTCTTCCGTTGTACCAACGTCCATGATGACAACTATTTCGTTCTGGCTGCCGAGACCGTCTATCATTGAATTGAGGTTGATATAGAACAGACCTGCAATACCAACGAGTATGAGTGATATCATAACAACACAGAATGTAGCGAAAGCCATCATCTTGTTTTTCCAGACATTGTCAAATCCCTGATTTACGAGATATCTGATACCGCTTACTTTCATTTGTCTGCACCTCCTTTATTATTTTCGGAGGCTTTCTGATTATTATAGTTTTTCCTCTTATTATTATAATTTCTATGACGTGAGCGATGCTGATTATTGTAATTTTTATGCTGACCTGAGTTATTGCCATTTCCCTGCGGCTTAGGAGCTTCGGGAGCAGTTTTCTGCGGTTCGGTTTCAGTAAGCTTGCTGTCCGTATTTTCAGGTTCAGCATTCTCCTGAACCGCAGGCTTTTCAGGTACAGGTATTTTTTCAAGTTCAGCAGTTTTGTGTGATTCAGGTTCTTCCTTTATCTCACTTTTTTTCTTGTCAGCAGACCTGATAGCCTCAATTTTTCTGCCGATGATATTTTCTTCATCTTCCGCAGCAGTGAGAGCTTCAAGCTTTTGTCTGAGCGAATTTACTTCTGCCGTAGTCGTTACACTTGGTTTGATAGTGTCCGCTGACGGTATAGCAACCTTATCGCTGTTTTCAACCGCTGCAGGCGCTTCAGCTGTTTCATCCTTCTGCGGATTGAGTACGGCATCTGTTTGAGCGGCAACATTTTCCTTGATAGCTGAGATTATATCATCAGCCGTCATGCTGTCAAGAGGTATCGGGATATTATCCTTTGCTTGTTCAAGCTGCTGTTGTTCTGCCTGTTTTTCGTTGAGCAGTGCCTCTGCGATAGGGAGAGTAGGAAACTCGCTTCCCATTTCAAAGTCATCATCCTCAACCGGATAACTTTCGTACTGTTCTTCTGCATCTGAATAACCAAAGTCATTGCTGATTGCAGGAACTTCCGAATAATCCATATACTCAACAGGTTCATCGAGAGCAATTTCCTCATAGCCTTCAGGTATTTCATCGTTTTTGCCTGTAAGGATCTCATCAAATACTATTCTTCCGTTGTTGATATTGATGATTCTGCCGCCGAAATGACGAACGAGGTCATGCTCATGGGTAACCATAAGAATGGTAGTACCCTGATCGTTTATGCCCTTCAAAAGTTCAACAATCTCATATGAAAGTTCAGGATCGATATTACCTGTAGGTTCATCTGCGATAATGAGCTGAGGGTCATTGACGAGTGCTCTGGCGATGGCAACACGCTGTTTCTCGCCGCCCGAAAGCTCGTCAGGATAAGAATTCATTTTATCATGCAGTCCGACAAGATTAATAACGTATGGAACACGCTTCTTGATAAATTTTGTCGGAGCGTCAATAACTCTGAGAACGAATGCAATGTTCTCATATACTGTCATTGACGGAATAAGTCGGAAATCCTGAAATACAAAGCCGAGAGTACGGCGAAATTTCGGGATCTTCTTTTTGCGAAGTTTGTTAAGGTTATAGCCGTTTACAATAACGCTTCCGCTTGTAGCGTCTATTTCCTTCAGAAGTAGCTTTATCATAGTACTTTTTCCCGCACCAGATGAACCTACTACGAAAGCAAAGTCACCGTCATTGATTTTAAGGGTAACGTCGCTGAGAGCGTCAACGCCGCTTGCGTAGGTCACGGATACGTTTTTAAGTTCTACCAAAAGATTACACCTACCTTAAATTCTTCACGGACAAACGTCAGTTTTCTTTATGCCTGTGCATAAAGCCCGTAACGGGAATGGAAACCGACTGAACCGATTTCGGAAGAACTCCGCCTATCAGAACTTGACCGGATTAGCAGACAGATACTTCTTTACCATGAGAGCGATCTTGAAGATAATTGCATGATCGAACTCACGGAGATCAAGACCTGTAAGCTTCTTGATTTTTTCAAGTCTGTACACGAGGGTATTTCTGTGTACGAACAGTTTTCTTGAAGTTTCGGAAACATTAAGCTTATTTTCAAAGAATTTCTGGATTGTGAAAAGAGTTTCGT
Source organism: Ruminococcus sp. (assembly GCA_045641105.1). Lineage (GTDB taxonomy): Bacteria > Bacillota > Clostridia > Oscillospirales > Ruminococcaceae > Ruminococcus. Next base: position 16,189 of record JAZUGG010000062.1, read on the forward strand.
GGTCGAGTGACTCAATACTGCCAACCTTGAATACCTCGTGGAGGAAAGTCTCACAGAGAGTAGTCGGGAGGTGGTAGATAAGACGTGCGATACCGAGGTTGTCATAGCTTACGATAACCTTGTCAGTATCGAATACCTTTCCGACTTCAAGAGCCATCTGAGCTTCCTTGAAGGAACGGGCAAGATCCTTTACACCAACTACGGCTGTACCGATACCAACATTGACTCTTGTATAGAATTCACTGCTGAGGGTATCAGCGATAGAACGTGCAAGTTTTTCAAGATCCTTTGAATCAACAGCACTTTT
>JAZUGG010000063.1:0-4915 GCA_045641105.1 Ruminococcus sp.
TTCCCTCAATAATAAGTATAGAGTTTCTATATAAGTACAGCCATAAAAACTGTCCCTGATACTTTAGAGATGCCCTTTAATATTAAAATTAACGGTGATGACTGCCGCCGCCGTGACCGCCGCTGTGTGAGTGACCGCCTCCGCCGCTTCTGTGACCGCTGCCGCCGCCGCTGCTTGACTGAATACGTGTTTTGTCGGTGTATGTACGTGTCAGCATATCCGAACGCTGTGTGAAGCGTGATGCAGTAGTCGAAACATAAACGACCGGATCTGCCGAACTCTTGAATTTATAGTGGCTTTTTATAATCAGATAAACTATCAGCATTATCACAAAGTTTACTGCAAGCGACATAAAAAACGGCTTTACATAGAGTATGAGCGGTTTTGTTTTAGTGATTTTAAGTTCGCCGCCGCTGTAATGGAAATATTTTCCTGATGCTTCATCGTGATAATACTCAAAGGTTGTCGGATGATGATCTGCATATTTTTCAAGCTGACCGAGAAAAGCCACAATTGCATCATGAATATCTTCTTCACGCACTTCCTCTCCTGATTTCGGGAGATATGCATCAAGCGCATAGAAAATTGAGTCTATGTTTTTCTCATATTTCAGAACTGCCTCGCCGCTTGTTGATATATGGTCACAAAGACCGTATTTTCCTGAAAGATCGAGATAATAGAACACGCCGTCAGTATCCTCACCGAATATCTCGTCATAGCTGTCATCGGCGAAAATTACTGTAGCTTCATCATTTCTTGGCGTACCTGCGGCAAATATGAGAATGTTCATTCTGAGTTTCTCTGATGTATCACGTATCATCTGATTCAGTTCATCAAGATCACTCTGATTATCATCAAAAATTCCACGTTCATCTTCAATTCTTGAACGTCCCGAATCACCGCTGAAACCTGTATGGTAATTCTTTGCGGCATCGGCTTTCAGTGCGCATGACGGCAGAATACATAAACATACTGCAAAAACAGCGAGAACAGAAAAAAATCTTTTCATCATAATATTGTACCTCCGAACAGCGTTCCGAGAATTGTCAGCGCAGCACCTATGGCTATGCAGAATCCCACAAGCTTTGGCTTGCTGAGAGGCGGAGTGCCTGCGATCTTGCCTGTCTGACCGTTCATTGCGAACTCATAGACCTTATCCTTGTACTTGTATGTCATGAACCACACGGGCAGAAGCATATAATTCCAGTCGGTACGCTGAACATTGTAGTCCTCGTGTACAGAAACCATGCTTGAATAGCAGCCGAGAGACTGTCTTATATATTCTCTGCTTGCCTTGTCATTTCTTTCACGTATTCTCGGGAAAACCTGCCCCTTGTCAACGTCATACTTATCGGCATAGAATCCGCTGAGATACGACATGGAGAAATTTTTCAGTTCACTGTAGTCATAAGGCTCAATAGCCTCCATAAGAGCATCTTCTATCTTGCTTTCACCGTCGGCAGGTATACCCTTTGCGACGATATCGGCACGTCTTACAACGTCATACTCTTTTGTTTCGGTATAGCGGTAATTGCCTGAAGTCCAGCTTCTTGTCTGTTTGCCGACTGCGTGATAATTTGCCGATGTATAGCAGTCTGCAAGCCAGAACGGCACATAGAGACCTGTAAGTTTTTCAAGCTGCTGCTGTGATTTGAAGCCGCTCGGAACGAACATTCTTCCGCCAATCCAGTTCTGGAATATCTGCACAGCCCTGTCACGGTTGAGTTTGAAGCCTATTACCTTGCTTGGTCTGTACTGACCTAACATCTTGCCCGAAAGGATAACGGGGTTGTGGCAGTAATAGCAGAAAAGTGCGGTCTGCTGGTCATCAGCCATGATCTCTGCGCCGCAGCTTGCACAGTGATAGAGATTTGTATGCTCGGCAAATTCCTCCTGAGCCTGCGGAGAAGTCTGACTTTCACTTGGAATGCTGTTTTCGGCATTTGCGCATATCTGCCTGATCTCGTCAACGGTAAATGAGCTTAAACAGTATTCGCAGTTGAGCTTCTGGGTATCAGGGTTGAATTTGAGGTCAGCGTCGCAGTTTGGACATTTGTATTCTACTGAATCCATTAATTTCACTCCTTATTACATTACGGATATCAATTTTGCTGAGCAGAATTTTATAGGCAACACCGCACAAAGATTGTGTGGCAGAAACGCAGTCAGATCTTTCGTCGGATTGTACAGAAATTTCGCAGGCATACTACCGTATGTCAAGAAATTTGTGTGCAAGATGACGGAAAATATGCAAGTTTATGACGTACAAAGTCGTTAGACGTGCTTTGTGCGTTGTTGCCTATATTTGCTTCTGCCTGTTGTATACAGCGTATACTGTAAAATTGATTTCCGTGATTATATATATGTCTGATAGTTTGTATTTCAAACCACAGAACATATATTATCCGAAAGATATTTTACCATATTTCAGCAGTTTTTGCAATAGCAAAATGCAGAATAATATCTTTTAAATGACATATAATATCTTTTCGTTGCCGATTTATTGACGGAACACATTTCGTATGATAGAATAAAACTGTAGATAAACAGCAGTATATTGCTGAAATGGAGGATATTAACATGGTGAATCTAAAAAAAACTCTTGCAGGTTTTTTTGCAGTCTGCATTGGGACTGCATTCATCCCTTTTGCAGGAAGAACATCAGGGAGCAAACTCTCGGCTTCTGCCGCTGAGGACATTTCTGCAAAAATGGAATGGGGCACTTTAAAAATCGGCGGCGGCGGCTTCGTATCAGGCATCGTCACCGGAAAAAAGGCTATGTATGCACGTACTGACGTTGGCGGCGCATACAGATACAACTACACAACCGAAAGCTGGGAACAGCTTTTCGGCTTCATCAACGAGGCTGACCGTGGTCTCCTTAGCGTTGATGCAATGGCTATCGATCCTACCGACGATGATACGGTCTATTTCCTCTGCGGATGTGCATACTTCTCGTCAGAAAAGACCGTCATATTCAAAACTACCGACGGCGGCAAGACATTCGAGGAGATAAATGTGACCGACCTTATTCAGGTTCACGGCAACGGCAACGGCAGACAGACAGGTGAAGCTATCGCAGTCGATCCCGATAATCCGGATATCATCTACTGCGGCGGCGATGTCTATGCAGGCGACTCATGTCTTATAAAATCAACAGACGGCGGCAAGACATGGAAATCCGTCAAGAGTTTCGGCGACCTCGGACTTTTCAAGGAAGAAGTTAAATGGCCGACATGGACAAACAATATGCGCCACGCCCTTGTTAATGATGAGTATTTCGCACAGAACGGCATTGCTTCAATTTACATATACGGCGGCAAAGTTTACGTCGGAACTTCGACTACAGGCAAAAACAGCGTTGTTGTCGCAGATGTTGCTGATGACAAATTCACTGATATCAGCGCTGAACTTGATGACAAAAATTATCCCGGACGTATCACAGGCGACGGACGTGGAAATATCTTCTTCGCTTTTCAGGGCGCTGTATGCGTAGGCAACGGCGGTACATCGGGAAGCGTAAAGAAGCTTGATACAAAAACCGGCAAAATCACCGATATCTCGCCGCTGAAACATCTCTACAGAACACAGACCGAACAGTTTGAGGCTGCCGGTGAGGGCGGATACAGCGGAATAAGCGTTGATCCCGCAAATCCCGATCATATGGTATGCTCGACCTGCGGACTTTTCGCAAATGCACAGCTCTGGGGAGAATGGACTGACGATCACGGCCCGTCATGGGGCGACAAATTCTTCAAATCAGAGGACGGCGGCGAACACTGGATAGAAACTACTCCGGGCATCACGCCTTTCTGGGGACAGCCTCCTATCGCAGACTACCTCGATGACGGCGGCTATGACTGGATAAGAGACAAGGCTATCCACTGGGTTGGCGCATATGTCATCGATCCTGCAAAGCCTGACCGTTCAATATCAACATCAGGCAACGGCTTGTTCGCCTGCGACGATACATGGAGCGATACTCCGCAGTTCCACTTCCACCCTGACGGCATTGAGGAAGTTGTTGCACTTGACTTTGTAAGCGTACCGAACGGTGCTAATTACTCCGCTATCGGCGACTATGACGGCTTCATTCATGAGAGCGTGAGCGAGATACCTATGCAGTATCAGCCGAATATCGGCTCAACATCAGCTATCGCATACTGTCCGTCTGCACCGAATGTAATGGCTCGTCTTTCAAATAATACCGCTATAGGCTGTTACAGCACAGACAGCGGCAAGACATGGAAAAACATGAATTTCAAGTACAGCGGTGGAAAACTCTCAATAACCGAGATATCTGAGGGCAAATACAGAATATTCAACTCTGACGGAAACGGCAGTGCTGTTGCATATACCGACGATTTCGGCGCAACATGGGGCACTTCAAAGGGTATTGACGGCTCAAAGACTACTTATACTCTTGTCGATCCGTATGATCCGTCTGTTGTCTATGGTTCAGGCATCAAGCATAACGACTACTGGGCATCCGATCCGAACAAGACCGAGCCTACTCTTGAAGAATCACACTATTCTTTCTATATTAGCACGGACTACGGCGCTACATTTACCGAAACACAGGTTGGAAAATATGACCAGTGCGACCACACAGGCGACCTTGCATACATCTCAAAGGGCACTGTTGCTATGGCTGTGGGCTGGAATGGTATGTACATCATCTCAGACAACGGCAAAAAAGTCGAAAAGCTTGAAACAGCCGCTTATGTCAAGTCTGTAGGCTACGGCGCTCCCGAAAAATCGGGGGGCCCGAATACACTGTATATCTACGGCAAACCTGACTGGGATGACGCAGAAGGCATCTACCGTTCAACTGACGCAGGCAAAACATGGGTATGCACCAACACTGACCACCTCTACGGCGGCACAGGAAACGGCAACTTCATTGTCGGTGACA
>JAZUGG010000064.1:0-30908 GCA_045641105.1 Ruminococcus sp.
CCCACTCCCTGTGACGAAGCTCGGTTTTTACTTCTCTGATTGTTGGCATATTCTCAGCTCCTTTCGGGGTAAATCCCTTTGGAACTATTTTATCGCATTTTTAGTGCCGAATCAACGTTAGGGTGTGGTTGGCGGTTACCATAAATAATTCTCATGACTGAACACAGAAAAACACCGTACAGAAATTTTCATCTGTACGGTGTTTTAATTATGCCTCGCTTTGTTGTCTGTAATTCTGTCTCACATGATGTCTGTTTTTCTGTCTTGCAAAGATGTCCGTCTGAGATGTCCGTCAATGATGTCTGTCCGAGATGTCATGCATAGCTGTTTTTGCCTGTTGTCTTACCATGATGTCGATAATTCTGTCTGACAAAGATGTCATACTTAGCAGCCGGTAATTCTGTCTGCTCTTATTGTCACCCTGCTCTGTCCGCTAAGTGTACAAGTGAATAATGTCAAATCCCACTCGTTTTCAATTCCGTCAAACATTCTGTCAATATCATATCCGTCAATATATTCCATATTACAAACCTCGTACCTGTAATACAGTCCGCCCGAGTCAATGTAGATGATCTCATCACCTATGGAAAGATCCTTGATTCTGCCGAAATGACTGTTGTAATTATGTGCCGCAATCACAATGTCACCACTTTCAGCATTTCCGCTATAGCGGCATGGGGCTGTCTGCAAATTCGGATAACTCCAGCTGTCCATTACGGGCAGTTCAATTCCGAGTGCAGGCAGTTTCAGATAACCACAGTAGTATCGTCCGTCGATCTCAATCGGGGGTGGTGATTCTGCTTTCGGGGTATCTGTCTCTTTCTGCTTTTCATAAGGAAGAAAGAGATCGTCCGCTGGATTTACCATTGGTTTATTGTATGAATCCATCACACTTTCAGAAGCGTTTTCTGTTGCAGGCTGAGGTTCAGGAATAACTTCCTTCAGTTCCGAAAGAACTGCTTTCGACTGCCTGAATGCTTCATTGCTTTGCTTTATATTTGTTACGCAGATGCATACAGCGCATATCATCATCGCTGTTCCGCATAAAATCATGAGTTTCCAGATTATTTTTCTCATTTATTATCCTTTTTTGGTCTTAATATAAATCCTAAAACGATAAGTATTGCGCCTCCGAATACAAGAGGTATTATCGGCCACCACAGCTGTCCTGTCTGAGGAAGCTTTCCGCCGCTTGATGCAGACTGCTTCTGAGTTGTGGTATTTACATTGTTTTTTGTTGCCGATGTGCTTGATGTGGATGATACTGATGAAGATGATGATGTAATTTTTCCGTCGGTATCAGGTCTGCTGCCTGTAGCCGTTCCCGTTGCAGTTTCTGTAACCGTTGTGGTATATGTTGTAACAGTAGTGCCTGAAATCGGAACTGTTGTTTCTGTAACATCATCCCATTTTTTAACTGATATGTGACGGTTGCGAATCAGATACTGCTTTTCATTATACTCAATTCTTACTTCATATTCAGTGGGTATCTCTCTTTCAATAACGAGCCATTCTGTCAGTTTATTTTCTGATTCCCAGCGATACTGCCAGTTGTTTTCCTCATTCAGTGTAACTGTATCGAAAAGTTCGCCGTCTTTATAGACATCAACTGTAACGTATACAGGTCTTACCTCAAAGCTGTCATCATTGTCGAGCCATACCTTTCTTACTGTATATGATGATACCTCATCTGTAAGAGTAGCACGAGAGATCTTAGGATATGCACTTTCTGTACCGTCACCTACTTCAACAAGAATAGGTGCAGGATCATAATAGAACGGCTCTGCTTCATAAAGTGAACCAAGTGCAAGGTAAAGACCTTTTTTCAGCCCCTGAAATACAACTGTACCGCTGCTGTCAGCCGAGGCTGTTGCAAGCGGATTTTTCTTGTCAGCTATTGCATAGCTTTCAAGCGTCTGTGCGGCTGCGCTGATATTTTCCTTTGACATATCAATAAGATCAACATGATATCTTCCGAAATCCCCTGAAAGAACATAACCATTCTTTGTAATTTCAGCCACACGATATATTTTCCACTGCATTCCTGATAACGGAATGTCCTCATTTACGCATATCAGTTTCAGTTCACCGTTTGATGCGGCATGAACATTCGGAACGATCAGCCCGACAATTGCCGCAAGTATGACAGATATGCACATCACAAAAGTAAGATATTTCTGCTTGTTTTTCGACATTTATTCTCCCTGCCCTTCTACATGAATTTTTTCTTGTAATTATGTTTTGTCTTGTAGCTGTCAAGTACTGCTATGCGTTTTCCTCTTATTTTTCCGCTTACGCCCCAGAATATCAGAAGAATGATAATTAGCGGAAGCGAAATTACAGGTACTGAAAGAAACATATCAGCCTGTACTGCATCGGAAGTGACCTTTGCTGCGATTTTTTCTTCTTCTGTCTGGATACGCTTTGAACGTATGAGAAGTCTGTGCGTATTTACGCCGTATGGTGTGCAGGTCACAAGCGTGACCTTGTCTGCTTTAGGAACTATCAGAATTTTTTCCATATCGTCAGGTTCAACGATATTTATCTCCTCGACCTCGTATGTCAGGACTTCATTGAGAATATTCAATGTGAAATAGTCACCGACAACTATCTGGTCAAGGTCTGTGAAAAGCTTTGCTGACGGCAGTCCACGGTGTCCCGAAAGAACTGCGTGTGTGCTTTCGCCGCCTACAGGAAGCGATGAACCCTGTAAATGTCCGACGGCTATATTGAGTACGCCCTCGCTCGTTCCGTGATATACCGGAAGTTCAACTCTTATCGCAGGTATCGAGATAAATCCCATAATTCCTGAGCCTGTAATATCAAGGAAGCTTTCATAGCCTTTGACCTGATCATAGTTTACAAAGGGATTTTCAATCTCGGCAAGTTCTGAATTGTAATTTCTTGCTCGCTGAAAATATTTTGAATAGTCTTCCTCATCAAGCTTTGCTACAGCGTCCTGATAGTCTGAGATAACGTGTGAAGCTTTATTCTGATTCCACCAGTTGCTGAATATAGGATAAAACATCACGGAGAGCCCCACAAGCAGCATCAGTATTAAAATTATTGTAGAGATTATATCGGCTTTCTTGCTCATATTTTCCTCCTCAGAGGACAGCTTATGGAGTCCTCCCTGATGTCTCCCGACCGAAGCCGGGAGATTCAGGTTATGTTAGATCAGTTTTTAGTAAATTTCTTTTTTGTCATTCTGCTCTATTGTCAGTTATTTGCATTCTTTGCACGCTTCTTTGTGATAAGAAGTATTCCTGCAACTCCTGCCATGCAGCCGCCGCCGATGTAGAACAATGTTGTGCCTATGCCGCCGGTTTCAGGGAGCTTCTGATTGAAAGTATCAACGATGTTGTTTTCAACACCTGCTGTAAGACCTGTAAGTGTTAAATCAACTTTATCACCGGTTGACTGCTCTTTATGTGTTCCTTCAATTGTAAACTTTATCGGAGCTACTGCGACATACTTATCAGGTGCTTCTGTTTCAATAAGTGTATATGTTCCTGCATCAAGACCGATAATATCAAATTTACCATCAGTTGCTGATTCCATATCTGTTGCAGTTTCACCTGTAGCTATTGGACGATAACCATTAATATTGCCGGCACTTGTAAAGTTCGTATCATATATTAACTTGATTTCATCAGTGGTAGCCGGTGTTCCTGTTGTGTAATCGCCCTTATAAAGCTTGAACTTAGCGCCTGCAAGTTCATTTCCGGATTTAACTTCATTAGCATACTTGACATTGTTTTCAACATATGTATATGCCCATACATAATCTTCTGGTGTTTGACCTAATCCTGTACCAGCGCCTGTTCCGTCAGGATTGTTTGAATATTTAAGGAACACCTTATTATTATTGGTATTTGTACTTGTTCCATCTGCCCTTGAAGCAGTATCCACAACAGCATTTTCATTAAGATGTGCATTGTAAATAACTTCTACTTTAATTTCTTCACTGCCAAACAGTTTTTTGTATTTAGGATTTTCAGTTGTTGAACCTGTATCCGCTATCTTATTATCAACAAGTGCCTTTACATCATTTATGGTAAGTGTCCAATTCAAACCGGCTTTTGAAGTTGCATTAAGTCCGGTTGTTGAATAATCACTGCTTGTCAGGGTAATTACATTATCACCTGTTAAAGATTCTGAAGAAATCTTTACACTTTCAATACTTTCATAAGTAACACCTGCTGACATTGTATCATCAAAAACTATTTGATATGAAGAATACTCTTTAAAGTTAGCATCGTCAGGAATATCTGCGATAAGCTTGAACTTGAAAGGTTCATTGATAGCGTGGTCAGCACTCTCACCCCAACCATCTGTAGCACCTAATTCTGCATCGCCCGTTTCGTCCAAAATCTGCTTATCAACTGTAGGTTTCTGTGTCTTGATAGCAATTGATGTAGTTCCTGCAATCTGCACTATCCATGCAGAGTTTGCATCATCCTTATTATCAAGATTGGTTATATCCTTTACTACATAATAACCTGCTGCAAGACCTGTTTTCGTAGCTGTACCGTTAGATGATGTAATTGTAGTAATTGGTTTTTCAGTAGTACCTGTACGGTAAGTAAACTGTGACGGAAGTGTTCCTGCATCTGTGAAAGCTGCAATTGCTTCTGCATCAGCTTTATCTACAGTAGTACCTACGGTAACATCCTTTGAACCATACTTTGTAACATCAGCACCCCATTTAAGATTTGTCAGAACATCTGTGGCTGAATCATAATCACCTGTGAATATCTGATAAATTTCAAACGTATGATTGTTTGTAGACGAAATACCTGTGATTGTAATTGAAGGTGTGTCATCAGCAAACGCAAACATAGGAATCATAGCGCTTGCGGTAAGTGTTAAAGCGGCTGCCATTGCGATAAATCTGTTAGTTTTTTTCATAATAATACTCCTTTACAATATAATATTCGATTTGTTTATGCATGACTGCGGAGAACTGAGAGGGTATAGCCGCAGCCATGCGGTGTATGAATGTGGTATACGCTTTACGTTGTTTTACGACGCTTTTTAAATAATAGATAAGCGGTTACTGATGTAAGCATAATTGCTATGCCTTTGGTTGTGTAGTCATCAGTTCCTTCTCCGCCTGTAGAAGGTAACTGACCTTCGATAACTTCTGTCATGAAATTGCTGACGCTGAGTTCGATCTGAACCGGAGTTCCGTTTTTGCTCCTTGAAAGTACATAACCGTGGTCATATGCCATCGGAACATATCGTGCCCCCTTTCCGCTGATCGAATCAGCAATTTCTTTGCCGTCCTCGTCATATTCTGCGAGGTAGTAATAGTAAGGTTCGCCTTCCGAATTTGCATAGAGCAGATTTCCTACAACCTGTGACCAGTCATTGTCGGCTGTCAGGTCGAATATTTGAACAAGCTCGTTGTTTTTCGGCAGTTTCGGCTTAACAGCAGATATCGGAACTGTTATCTCATATGCCGCTGATTTTGTATTATCATATGTATCAGTTGCCGTGATGTGAGCTTTACCGAATCCCACTGCCTTGACCTTACCGTTTTCATCAACTGTGAGTATGTTTGGATTGTCTGACGACCACTCAACAGTTCCTAAAGCATTTTTGGTATAAAGCTGCATCGATTCGCCGCCAAGCAGTTTACCTGTTTCTGCACCTTCATTCGGATTTTCGGTTATCTCGATAGGTGCAATTACTTCGACTTTTACTGGATCTGATTTAATGGTGTCACGGATTGCAATGATGTATGCTGTTCCGATATCAAGACCTGTTACCGTTCTGTCGCTGATGCTGATAATGTCTGAACTTGATATTTCGTTTCCTGATGCATCTGAAAGCTTTATCGTTACATTGTCTGAGAAATTCGTTTCAACATCAAACGACTTGTCTTGATGAATTTTTGTAATTTGATTGGTGATTCTTACCGGAGCATTTGCAATACCATCTGCAGTAACTGAATAAGAATAATTCTCATTATCACCAGTACCAGTATGTGTTGCTGTAATAGTAACCTCAGAAGTACTATCCAGAGGAACAAGCGGTTTTACTACACAGCTCATTCCGTTCTGACTTGGTGTAAGCGTTATCTGAGAATCACTCAGATTTGAAGTCCATACTGCGGGTGCATTTGCATAGAGTGTTGTTTCTTTCAGTTCTTCAAGCGTTATAGTATTATCTGTGATATTTTCTGAATCCTGTTTTGTAATTGCAAAGTTCGTTACTTCAATTGTACAGCTTCCTGTATAGTTTTTGCTTGAAATTGTAATAGAACCTGTCTGTGAAGGAATAAAGTAATAGTCATTTCCGTTCTTGGTAATTGTTCCACCGGTTACGGAATTCCATTTTACTTCTTCGCTTGCGCCTGAAATAGTAAGCTTTGCCTTATCTCCGAGAATAACACTTGGACAAGTTATTGTTATATTGCCTAAATTCGGAGAATATGCATCATAAATGAAGTAAAGATAATCTGGCTGAGCACCGCTTGCGCCCCACTGATAAAGTGAAATACTGCTATAGTCTTTTGAAATATCAACTGAATACATTGGACTGACAAGAGTTGTACTGTCTGCATCTTCAGCTTTAATACTTTGAGTATTATTACCCGAACTAACTTCGTTAAATACTATTCCGCATCCGCCGCTGCCATAAGCCGTATATCTGATAGCAGCTTTACTGAATTTGTAATCATCCGGAGCAGTTGGTATTTCAACATTTTGTTCCCAACCATTTACAGCTACACCGCTTACTTTTTCTCCTTCCGGAAGAACGTATACTCTTATTTGGGCTATATCAGAACCAACATGACAATCTATTTCCTGAGCACCTGATGTTGTTCCAACAGTAAGTGTATTTTCGCTGATTGAAAAGCCTGTCGGCGGATTATCAAGAACTATATCGCCTGTTGCTCCTGAAACGGTTAAGTTTATAGTACCTCCGTTTTCAACAAAGTACATATCCGGGATTACCTTTAAATTTGATTGAGGTCGATTAACTTTAAGCTTAACCGTTTTGGTTTTGTTATTGCTCTTGTTTTTTATGGTAATTTCATATGTACCCGGTGCGACAGTACCTGCAACTGAGAATATATGGCTGTTTTCATCAACCGATATACCTGTCGGTAGTGTCCATTCAGGATCATTGCCTGCATTTGAAAGGCTGTATCCAACTGTCTTGCCAACTTCAACACTTCCGCTGTTGAGATTAAATTCAATTTCAGGCTGTGAAACACGAAGTGTTATTGTTGCAGTTTTTTGGGTATCATTATTTTTTACTTCAACTGTGTAATCGCCCTCTGCATCAGACGGAACTGTGATCTGACCGTTGCCGTTCTGATTGCTATAAGTGAAATTGCTGACAGTAGTATCGCCCTTCTTGAAAGTCCATGTCGGGTTATTGCCTGCATTGCTGAGTGTGTAGTTTACCTGATTGCCTGCCTGAACGTTGGCTGAATTGCTGTTGTTGACTTTAAGCGAGATTTCTTGTTGCGGTTCATCTCCGCCTGTGTTGCCGCCTGAGCCAGAATGATAAAAACGAATTTCAATTAAATTCATTGCGGTTGCATTACCATATTGAATTACCATCTCATTTAAAGATACTGTTGAATCAAAGTCCAAGCTGAGCGTTGAAAAACTACCATGATTATCTACCTTTTCATTTTTGCCTCTTTCATTCCAGTTATTGAAAATGAAATGACAATACGCCCATGCTGGTCCATCTAAATTAAAATCCGCTTCCATTCGTACAACATTACTTACAGAAATTGAATATGAAAATTGTCCACCTCCATCTGGTACATCAATATTATCAATGATAGTTGGATCATCATCCGCCAACGCCTTAATAACATTCAAATTAACAAAGCTGAACGGATTAGTCGCAAAGTTCACGAGTTCTTCTGAAACATTGAGTTTTTCATCAGTACCCTTTTCAGCGATAGCCCTTGCTGCGTTGAGAAGTGAAGCGAGAGATACCTTATTTGATGAATCAAGAAGTGAATCCGTTCTGAAAGTATCTGCTTCATCTGTCGGAACGTTTGTTGTTTTTGGGGTATTGTCTGCTGAACGCATTATTGATCTTAGCGGTGAATTTGAAGGCGGACTGCTTGGTGATGCAGGCGGAAGAACCGGCGGAGCATCCTTCTGAACATAAAGCATATCAGCGGGTATTCCCGGGATATCATATGTATGACCTGTACGGAAGAAGTGATAGAGACCTGCCGCTGCTGCCGCAAGATCTGCGTTATAGTCGCTTGCTATCTCATTCTTCTGATAGTCGGTTCTGATGTCCTCATAGCCGTCGTCGTTGCCTGTAGGGCCGCCGACCAGACCGCCGAGAAGCTTGTTTCTGTCCTTGTCATAGCCGTTTATAACTTCCGGATCGTCCTTGATCTTCATGTTGAATACCTGACCGCTGCCTGCACGGAAGTGAGGTCTCTGAACTGCGTTTTCCGCAAAGTTTGTTACGAAACAGGTATTTGTACTGTTATCGCCAAGAATGAAGTCCATCTGTGACTTGCAAAAGTTGGTTATTTCTTCGATTTTATCCTTGTTGGCTTCGCTGTGATTGTTGAGATCTTCTTCCTGAAGATGTTTTGCATATGCAAGAATAATTGCCTGAGCACCTGAATTGTACCTTGCGTTGCCCCATGCATTAAGTTCCATATATGCACCGTTTGCTTTGTTCTTGTAATTATTATAATATGTTTCAAGACCGTTCCAGTCTCCGCCGAAATATTCAGCTTTGAGATATGCCGCACCTGCGGCTACGTTATCCCAGTGCATACTGCCGCCGCTGTCGCCTCCGCCCGGAGTACCAACATTCGGCATCTTGCTGTAGTATACAGTACGGTCAGGTGAATCTTCATCGGAAGCAAGTGCTATCCAGAGTGCCGCCCAAGCCATATCGTCCTTATAATCAGCTGACTGATAAAAGCTATAACCGTCAGGTTCTTTTTCGTCCTTGTTTATGCCTACTTTATTAAGCTGACTTGGATTTTTTTCGGCAAACTCGTAAAGCTTCTTTGCCATTTCGAGATAATCTGCCGAATCAGGATCATCAGGGAAGTTTGCAGCGTATGATGCAAGAGAAGCCGCATATTCTGCCGCTATGTCAGCACCCGTGTTGTCAACCCAGTATATCTGGTTCTGCACATGGATATGTCCGTTGCTTTCTTCTTCAAGCTTTTTCTGTAATTCATCATACTCAAATGTAGTTGAACCTGTTCCACGTCCGAAGAAATCGTCACCGTACTGACCTTCCGGAATGCCCCAGTATTTATGGTCTGTATTTCCGTGACCTTTCTGAACGAGAAGATCCATATCCTCATCGCCGTCGATATCCTGCAGGCACTTCATGAAGAAGTCGGCATATCGTTTCAGAATTACCTGTGAATGTGCCGTCTGACCAAGTTCGTCATAGTCATCACGGTATTCATATAATCCGAAACCGAGTGTTGATGCTGTAAATCCTGCCGGCAAGCCGAACATTACGTGGTCGCCTGCATCGTGATAGCCGCCTGAAACGTCTATCTGTTTGCCGTTTATTTCTATTACGTCTGTTGTATGACAGTCGTCACGCCACGCATATGCGCTCTGTTCTCCGACATCATTGCCGCACATAAGACCGTCATAGAAATAGAGTGAATACTGGAGAAGTCTTGCATAGTCGTCAAGTACGCCTACTGTTACGTTGCCTTCGCTGTCAGTCGTTGTTTTCTGCGGCTGACCGTCAGGCCAGAGAGTTCTTAATGCACGGTAAAGCGCAACCTTTATTGTGTCAGGTCTGTTGCTTTCGTTATCGCCTATCCAGTTTTTCTCCATTGAGAGACTGCCGAGTTCAAGCGTGTTGTCAAGGTGGATAACAGCGCCGTCGGTATTTGTATAATTGCTTCCGTCTGTTACACATACCCAGCCTGACGGAGGATTCTGCTCGATCATTCTGTAGGTATAGCCTGACGGGATTCCTGTAAATTCAGCCTCCCAGCCCTTTATCTTCTTGATTGAAAGGGACTTGTTCGGAACATCTTCCCAGACTGTATCTGTGACCTGCCATTGAAGCTTTACAACAACGTTTGCGGGAATATATTCCTCAAACACTTCTGGTGGCAGACCTATCGAATTTATCCAGCCCTTTGTTGCGTTAAGGCTTATGGTTTTCAGCGTATTGGTAACTATCAGATTGCCTTCGCTGTCTGTCGAATAGCTTGCTGTATAGTCGCTGTCTGCAAGTGTTTTTTCACCAACATTTGTTTCCTTGACATAATAGTGATAGAAAACCTTTGTGCCGTTCTCTGTTGTATATGTCGGGAGTTCTTCCCATGTGGCTGTCCATTTGTCATCATTTTTAAGCGTGATAGTCTTATCTGTCAGCTTTTCACCGACTGTATTTTCATCTGCATTATAGATGACAGGGTTGCTTGATGAGCGCTTGGTTGGATCGTTATCGGTTGTACGCCATAATTCAAGGGTAATTTCCTCAGGTCTCAGCGTATCTGCGAAATCTGCATCTCCTGCCCATTTCTTGGTTACCTGAATATCTGTGTATTGTTCTTCTGTGGTGTTTTCAATTTTCAGTACAGAAGGTTCGAGTTCAGGTGTATCATCGTCATCATCGTTTACAATTGTGAGAACGGGGTTTTGTTCTTTGTAGTCTTTTGTATCTGTTTTTGGATAAACACCGTCTTTGGAATATAAGTACTGTGAACCGTCGTCTGTGTCAATTTCAACATATTCAATTTCAAGATTTGAATCCCAGTTCTGAATCTCAATTTTGGTCATATCCGTTGACGGTGATACAGTTCTTTCATATATATAGATATCGCCGTCTTTTGTACAATATTCCTTTGGATTTTTATTGTCAACCTTTTTACTTCCATCATGTTCGAAAGCACTTGTATATATCTGCAAATTACCTAAATTTTTAAATTTGAATATTACTTTATTTGCTTTCTCAATTACAGGAACGCCTTCTGTATAATTGTCATTATTAAGCGGCTGATCACCTACAGATATAAAAGCTATATGATCTCTGTTTTCTGATTTAGGTACTATGCCTATCTTTACCACAGGTGATTTTCCCGAACTGATAGAATAATCATCCTCAACCGTGAAATATATCTTCTTAGGATTGATAAATCTTTCTTCATCGCTGCCTGCATTCGGATAATCAGGAACTGTTGACTCTGTAAGATAATATACACCGGGTTTCAGATAGCCGTTTCTTACATAGGCACTGCTTAACTGCCTGAATTTAGCATCTTCAAAGAGATTGCCGTTTCCGTCAAGGTCTTCGCAGATAAGAGTGCCGCCGTTTGCATACAGATCAAACTTTGCACCTTTAAGATCTGTTTCGGTTGTGGAATCGCCTATGTGATAATATTTGTCAAGAATAAGTTTTGCGCCGTGTTCCCTGATATCTGTTATTTCCAGAACATTCAGCGTCGGATCTGTATAATCCTCAAGAAGTCGGTATGAATGACCATTCTCTTCAGTTTCGCCGTCATTCCAGTATAGAATTACAGGGCCGTAATTATTTTCAATATGCTTTATATGAAGCTTAGGAGCTTTGATGTAATGTTCAGGAACTGTCGTTTCCTCAATGACATATTCCTTATCAACTTTCAGATCTGAGAATTTAAGTACAAGTTCACTATCTTTGTCCGTTGTAGACCATGTACTTACACCGTTTACAGCCGGAGTGATCGTAAATCCTGCACCCGATACAGGAAGTCCCGTATCGTCAACCTTCTTGATGACCACACCTGCCTCATTCTTAAATTTAAGGCTCGGCTTCGGAACAGGCATTACCATAATGACATCAGGATTAAAATAGAACTTGCCTTCCTCGATCATATGCTCCTGCGAACACGCTTTTTCGCCAGAAAGAATATTTTCGATAACATTTCCGTCTTTATCAAGCTTGTCTACACTTAACACCTGATTATGTTCAGCGTTTGCAAGAAGTGAATAACGGTATTCTGTTCCTTCATCATCTTTAATTGTAACAATTCTTGTTCTGACATTACTGCCTGAATAAAGTGAATCATCAATATCTATCGTCCACTCTGTCAGCACATGGTGTTCTTTATCGCTGATAGTCAGTGTAGTCGTAACAAACTGAGGATAAGTTGAATCATCATATACTATAAGGTGATCAAGATCAAGAACTTCGTCTATCTTAACATAGTATTTCTGATTGGGATCTGCAAAGAATCCTAACGGAGCTTCAACCTCTGTGAGAACATATTCCTGAGAGAAAGTTTTCGTCTGCGGTTCGGCAGGTGTTTCGTCAAGTGCCGTTTTCACATCAAATGTTTCTCCGCCAAGTTCTGCATCGATTATTTCTTCTTCGTCATTCTCAGCAGTTGTTTCCTCCTGTACATCTTCGGATAAATCTGTTATATCCTCTGCTGTATCGGTTACAGTTTCTTCCGGCGATAATGCTTCAGAAAGTTCATCATCTCTCATCTGACGCTGAGGACGTGGTGTCGGCTCAGGTTCAGTAGTTGTAGTCTCAGTTTCAGTAGTTGTTATTGTTTCAGTCGTAGTAGTTGTGGTCGTTGTCGTGGTAGTTGTTGTAGTGGTTGTATATTGTCTGTAGTCCACTCCGCCTGAATAATCAATAAGTGACGGGAGCGGAATATACTGTGTACCTGAAGTGCTGTACCACTGAAAAACATTTTTTGAATCTTCTGCTACTGTATCAGCAGAAAGTCTTGCCATCTGAATAGTATGTTCTCCGTATCCTTCAGGCAGATCAATTATCTTATCAACAGCTACTGCATAGCCTGATGTAAGACCTAATATCTTGCTTGTTCCACGGTATGGTCTGTAACCGAATTCAAGACCGCCGTCGAAAGATTTTGCTATCATAGCACCTGAAAGATGTCCGGGACATTCATGAGGAGCTGTAAAATCTGCATCAGGAGCAAGGATAGTGCCGTTGAAGTTTCCGCTTATGTCGCCACTTTTGGCTTCATAGAAATTATAGAGTATTCTCTGTGAATTTACATTATTATTGGTTTTATTATCGCCTTGTTTGGAAATAGTCACGCCGTTTATTTCAGTCCAGACATTGCCGCCGATTGTTACTTCTTCACCGCCGCAGTTTACGATGATAGTAGCACCGTCAGGGATATTCTCAAAAGAGATATGTCTCTGGTCAGGCCAGCTTTCAAGATTGAAATATATTGTATCCGCATCTGTAACGCTCTCAGGTACAACAAGATGAAGTGTACCGTCAAGGTCTGTTGTCGGAACATCAATGCCCTTCATCTGTGAAAGACTCTTTGAACGGCTTCTTACAGTTGAGAATACCGAAACAATGATATTCTGTATCTTGGGATATTCATACATCTGTGCAAGTTCGTTGACACCGCTGAGATATGTATGAGGACAATTCTCGCCGCATTCCGCTGGGTATTCATGAGTATGAACTGCTGCATACGGAACGTCCTCTCCGTCATCTGAAAGGTGAAGTGACTCGGTGACGTTTCCGACTACGAGACGCTTGTATAAGTCCTCGTCAAGGTCATAATAGTATGTTTCATTATTAGCCTTATGCAGTCCTGAACCGCCGCTTCTGCCGATACCTGTTGAAAGTGTATTTATTCTGTAGAGTCTGCCGCCGCAGAGAACGTGTGCATAACCCTGAAAAACGCCTTTGGTTACGCCTGCGCCGCTGTCCATATAGTTATCGGTTTCAAGGAGTGCGGTCATTCTTGAATAGTCGCCGCTTCCTATCTGGTAGTTCCAGTTGCCTTTGAATGAAAGGTCGCCGCCTACTGCAACTCTGCCTTCGGCATCAGCCGCATAGACTGTGAAATCTTCCTCAATGAAAGCACAGAAGTCACTTGCAAGTCCTAAGAAATAATCCTCAGCCACAAGGTCAAGTGCCTCATCAACTGTTGTACAGTTTCCGAGCCATTCTGCATTCTCACCGCCGCCGAAAAGAAGTGTGATAAGGTCTGCTTCTCTCGGGCTGTAAACAATGCCGTCAACAACATTGCCGTTATTTTTAATGTAATTTTCTATCGATTCTCTTTTTGGAATATCATCATATGCCAGAGGTGTCACAGGAATGGCAGGGCTGAGGCTGTTTTTTGTCATACTTTTTGCGGGCTTTATAAGACTGAGCGGCACGCTGAAAAAGACGAGTATTGATAAAGCAAGAAATACTGCAAGCTGTTTCTTCTGCTTTTCGTGGTCTTTAATATATGACTGAATAATTAACTGGAATTTTTTCAACGCTGTCACCTCCCTGAGAAAAATTAATACTGTATTATTTAACTAAACCGAATTGACTTGGCGGCCATATTCTGAGGAAAACTTTTCCTATGATATATTCGTCTGCGATACAGCCGACTGAAACTGAACGGCTGTCAACGGAGACTGAACGGTGGTCGCCCATTACGAATATTCTGTTGTCGGGAACCTGATAAGGGAGCGGAATGTCACATTCACCCAGTGCCTTTTCGTTGACATAAGGCTCGTCGAGAATCTCGCCGTTGAGGTAAACTGTTCCGTCCTCGGTAATGTTGATAAAGTCACCTGCCGTGCCGATAACACGTTTCAGGAGAATTTTATTATTATAATAGAATGCGACAACGTCACCCGTTTTGAAATTGCTTCGTTTTGAGCAGACGATTATCTCATCATTAGCCAGTGTAGGTGTCATACTTGAGCCTGTAACTCTCAGGAAAGGCAGGAACAGCATTGCTATCAGTGCGGCTGCCGCAGCTACTACAAGAAGTGAAGCTATCGTATTGCCGAGTACCTTGAAGAATTTTCTTCGGTATCTTACACTGTTCAATTCCTGTTCAAGCTGTGAAGCTGAGGGAAGCTCATCCAATGTTATTTTAAGCTTCTCCTTGCTCATTATCGTTATCCTTTCCGTTGTTTTCGTTGTTTTCAGGCACGTCTGAATTTTCAGTCTCACCGCTGTCCACGGTTTCATCTTCATTTTCAGGCTTGTCTGTATCTGTATCATCAACGCTCACGGCAGTTTCAGTTTCGTCAATGCCGCAAACAGCCTTCATGATCTTTTCAAGCATTCCACGATTTATGTCAGTATCGCTGATTTTTCTTTTCAGCTCATCGTTTTCCTTCTGAAGATTATCTATTTCCTCACGCATATAAAGCAGAAGTTCAAGAAGTTCGGTTCGTTTGAGTTTACTCAATTCCTTATCGGTCATATTACTGATTTCCTCCGAAAAATATTTATAAACAAAAATATGTTTATTGCCGCTTTTGTCAATAAACATATCCCGTGATGTCGTCTTTTGCATTTTCAATACAATAAGATTCTATATTAATGTCAATTTATACAATCTGTAGAAAGAATATTATGTCGTACTTTTTGTAAATGAAAAAATGTGTTTTGTGTAACTTTTTATTAAACTTTATTAATAAAAGAAAGAAACATTCACAAATTAATTTGGTAGTTTATAACAACTTGACTATGTTCATTATAGTCCCAAAAATAGCGTTTGTCAATATGATTTCTATATTTTGTAGCCTTGCACAACAACGATATGTATAAATAGTGCATTTTACAGCATAGTATTCTGTGCTGAATATACCACTTGTATATTATAGCCTATAATTTACACTTCTTTACAATATATTCATATTTAGTTTATTGATATCTCTGCCGCTTCCTTTGATTTTTGTATAATATTTTTGTTTTAACTTAATATATGCTGTTCATTTACCCATGGCATAATTGCAGATGCACAGACCGTGCCGACAGGTGAGACCATTGGTCGCCCGCAAGCCACGAACGAACCGCATGAACCCAATCCAATAATAATGCCAATGATAATTTGTACATAAACAACAGACATAAGAGCGGAGACGCTCTGCACGCACTTGACAATATGTGCTGCATCTGTTATAATCAAAATGGTCTTATTTCTCTGATGCCGAATATGTTTCGGAAATACGTACTATCAAGAAAAGGAGCAAACTGACATGAAAATAGGTATTTTAGGCGCAGGCACATGGGGCATCGCTCTTGCAAATCTCCTCTGCACAAGCGGACATGATGTAAGCGTATGGTCTGCACTGCCCGAAGAAATCGAAGCACTTGACCGCACACATATCCACCCGAAATTCCCGGATACAGTCCTGTCCGACAAGATGAAATTCACTGTTGACATTCAGAAAGTATGCAGCGAAAACTACATCCTCGTTGAGGCAGTTCCGTCAGTATTTATCCGCTCTACCACAAAAACCATCGCTCCCTATCTGAAAAACGGTCAGATAATCGTAAGCGTCGCAAAAGGCATCGAGGAGTCCACACTTCTCACCATGTCAGAAGTCATCGCCAATGAACTCGGTGACATCGTAAGGGAAAAACTAATAAATATCGCCGCTCTTTCAGGCCCGACACACGCAGAGGAAGTAATAAAATTCATGCCGACTACCATTCTCTCTGCCTGTCCTGACCTTGAAACAGCTAACCTCATTCAGGACGTATTCACCAACTCATGCATGAGAGTATACACAAACCCTGATATCAAAGGCGTTGAACTGTGCGGAGCGCTGAAAAATATTATCGCTCTTGCATCAGGAATACTCGGCGGTCTCGGTCTCGGCGACAACGTAAAAGCGGCTCTCATAACCCGTGGCCTTGCTGAAATAAAGCGTCTCGGCATAAGAATGGGCTGTCACGAACAGACCTTCTACGGTCTTGCAGGCATGGGTGACCTCATTGTTACCGCCCTCAGTCAGCACAGCCGCAACTATCAGGCAGGTATGCTCATCGGCTCAGGCTGTGATCTGGATACTGCACTGAAAAAAGTAGGCATGGTAGTTGAGAGCATCAACGCCATTAAACCCGCAATGGAACTTTCACGCCGCTATGATATCGAACTTCCGATCATCGCATCGGTGAACTCCGCAATTTTCGAGGGTGTTTCCCCACAGGAAGCTCTTGATAATCTCATGAAGCGCAAACAGCGCTCAGAACTTCACGACTGATACCGCATTCGGCGGTTTATTCTGGTGATATGTATCGTATGATACTGTCATAGATTTTCATTTTGAAAGGGATATTAAAATGATCAACATTGCTGTAGCACAATCAGGCGGTCCGACCTGCGCCATCAACGCCTCTCTCGTGGGCGTTTTCAAAGAGTCACTCAAGGTGTCAACTATCGACGCTATTTTCGGCTCTATCAACGGTATCGAGGGTATTATCGGAAATCACCTCGTTGACCTCAAATCCATAATTCTCACAAACAACGACATGGAGCTTTTAAGACAAACTCCGTCAACAGTCCTCGGCTCATGCAGATACAAGCTCCCCGACTGGAAAGAGAATGAAGATGTTTACAAGAAAATCGTTGAAACGCTGAAATTGCGCAATATAGGCGCATTCTTCTATATCGGCGGCAACGACTCAATGGACACCGTCAACAAACTCTCGGAATATTTCGCTCACATCAGCTTCGATGTCAAGGTCATCGGCATTCCGAAAACTATCGACAATGACCTCTGCATTACCGACCATACTCCCGGTTTCGGTTCTGCCGCAAAATATGTAGCTACTACAATGCACGAAATTACTCACGACAGCATAGTTTACAGTATTCCTTCCGTTACTATCGTAGAAATCATGGGCAGACACGCAGGCTGGCTCACTGCTTCAAGCGCAGTCCTCCATGCTATGGGTGAAACTGCTCCACATCTTATATATGTGCCCGAAATGAACTTCTCTCTCGAAAACTTCCTCAGTGATGTCAGACAGGAAATGTCCAAGCATAAGGCTGTTATCGTTGCCGTTTCGGAGGGTATCGAAGTTCCTGACGGCGTTCAGTCGGGCGTTGTGGACAATTTCGGTCACAAGTATCTCTCGGGCATAGGCAAGTACCTCGAAGAAATTGTCCGCTCAGAGATAGGCTGCAAGGTTCGTTCGATCGAACTCAACGTCATGCAGAGATGCTCCTCTCATATCAGTTCAAAGACCGATATCGACGAGGCGGAGGCTGTCGGTGCGGCAGGCGTTCGCTGTGCTCTTGAAGGAGAAACGGGCAAGGTCATGGTTTTCCGCCGTATCGCTGATATGCCGTATACTGTCGTTATTGAGACCGCAGATGCCGGCTGTATCGCCAATAATGAAAAATTCCTGCCGAAAGAATATATCAACACGGCAGGCAATAATATACGTGATTTCGCTCTTGGTTACTTCCTCCCGCTCATTCAGGGAGACCTCAACCTCATAAAAGAGAACGGAATCCCGAAGCACTTTGCAATACACGAATCTGTATTGAAATAGAACAAAAGGAGTTATTCAAAATGAGCAGTATTTTACTCGCAGGAGGCGCAGGCTATATCGGCTCTCATACAGCCGTTGAGCTTCTCAAATCAGGCTACGATGTCATCATCGCTGACAACTATTCAAACAGCTGTCCCGAAGCTGTAAAGCGTGTGGAGGAGATAACAGGCAAGTCCGTAAAGGCTTACGAGGTCGATATCAAGGACAGATGCAAACTTGAAGAAATCTTCAAAGAAAACAAAATCGATGCAGTTATCCATTTCGCAGGTCTGAAAGCTGTCGGAGAATCCGTTGCAAAGCCTGTACTCTACTACCGCAACAACATTGATACTACACTTTCACTTCTCGAATGCATGAACGAATACAATGTCAAGAAAATAATCTTCTCATCAAGCGCTACAGTCTACGGCGAGGAAAATCCTGTTCCTTATACAGAGCAGATGCAGAGAGGCACTTGTACAAACCCATATGGCTGGACTAAGGTCATGATGGAGCAGATTCTTGAAGATGCTGCTAAGGCTGATGACAAGCTTTCCGTTGTTCTCCTCAGATACTTCAATCCTATCGGCGCTCATGAATCAGGCAAAATTGGTGAAGATCCGCAGGGCATTCCGAATAACCTCATGCCTTATGTCGCTCAGGTAGCTGTCGGCAGACGTGAAAAGCTTACTATTTTTGGTCAGGATTATGATACTCCTGACGGTACCTGCCGCCGTGACTATATCCATGTTGTTGACCTCGCAAAAGGTCATGTAAAGGCTATTGACTATGTTCTCGGACATGACGGCGTTGAGATATTCAACCTCGGTACAGGCACTCCGTACAGCGTAACCGAAATTGTTGATACCTTTGAAAAGGTGAACGATATTAAGATAAACCATGTTTACGGTGACAGACGTGCAGGCGATCTTCCCGAAAGCTATGCGAATGCTGACAAGGCACTTGCCGTACTCGGCTGGAAAACGGAAAAGACTCTTGCTGATATGTGCCGTGACACATGGAACTGGCAGAAGAATAATCCTAACGGATACAAAAAATAAAAAATGCATAAAAAAGCCCGAAAGATAAAAATCATCTTTCGGGTTTTGTCTTATTATTCAGCCTTTTCAGCTTTTTTCTTTTTGATGAAGAAGAAATAAACGCATATTATAAGCGATACCAAAGCTGTCAGCAAATCTGCGATAGCACATCCATGTCTCCAGTCTTCAGCATTCATAAGACCATGAGATATTTTGTACTGCTCGGCAATATATTTATACATGGAAATTGAATAAGTTACAAGCTCTGCTGTCATAACACCAAAAAGCGGCACTGTCATTATCCAGTATATCTTTTTTCTTCCCTTATCCCTTGATTTAGCTGCAACATATGCCCATATTCCTGCCGCTGTGCCTATGACAGTCCACTTGATGAAATCAAATGCCTCTCCTTTTGACTGCTGGAAATAAAAGGAAAGTTTCTCTGAGTGATTATTATTGGTGAAATATGTGATTATGTCGAGAATAAAAATGTATATGTAATAGAAGAAATCAAGTCCCAGAAAATACAGAAAAAGGTCTTTGAACTGTTGTTTCGGCGGCGCTTCCCTTTTCATCACAAAAAGTATGATTGCGGCATACAGCGATAAACTGCCCATAATCGCAGAAAAGCTGAATATGTCACGCCCGTGGTACAGGTAATAATCCAGCCGTCCTAAAAGCTGCTGTGCAAATCCCATGATGCCGCCTATCCATAAATATTTGCTTTTTTTAAAAAAATCTTTCATGCTATTTTCTCCATTAATCATATTCTGCGGCAATAAACCTGAAATCATCGGTTTTGTCAAGCTTGTCAGTTACTCTGTCCCTTATCGCATTTGTCATATAAGTTATTGCCATGTCAAGAAGTTCACCGCATATCTCATTCGGACAGCAGTCAAGCATTACTCCCAGTGTATAGCTGTCGCACTCTATACGGTTTTCATGCGGATAATCTCCGCAATTGTCAGCTATCATTCTTTCATATTCAGGCGTTCTTTTATGCGGTGGAAGTCTGTCAATAAGCATCTGCTTTTCCATGTCACTTCCTATTTTTGCGGCAAAATCAAAGCCTTCAACAGCCCTGTAATACTCAATAAACAATCTTGCGGCTTTTCCTTTGTATTTGAGCAGTTCACCTGAAATTATTTCAGCACTCTGCTCTGCAAAATCCATTATCTCTGCTCTTGCGTCCTCATTGCTTAAATAATTTATAAAGATAAGTCTTGTGTCATCACCTGGTATTATCTCAACATATTTCAGCATTCCTTCATCATTATAAGTTGCATACAAGTCATTCTTCATTGACTGTTCATTGACGCTATAAAGCCTTGACTCTCTTGAACTTTTCGGAACTGTATATGTAAGAACATCATATTCTCCAAGTTTTAAAGTGATATATTCTCCGCTGACATTCTGTAATTCCAAGCTGTTATACTGTCCAGCTTTGAACTGAAAAGGTATCCTGTATTCCAAAGCCATAATTTTGCTCCTCTCCTACT
The DNA here is from genome assembly GCA_045641105.1 of Ruminococcus sp. Lineage (GTDB taxonomy): Bacteria > Bacillota > Clostridia > Oscillospirales > Ruminococcaceae > Ruminococcus. The sequence goes on from JAZUGG010000064.1 coordinate 20,795, forward strand.
TGTTTTCCTGTTATGTGTATTTGATTATTTCAGAAATCAAATGTACCACGCCAATAGAACAAATTATCCATACCGCAAAGGAAAAAGCTAAAAATATCAGATATCTGCCAATTGTCAGCATTCCAAGATTGCTCTTCTTTACGTCATTATCGAGCATATGGACTGTCACATCATGCGGATAGCTGTAATGGATATGCAGAGCGGCATAGTACCATTCAATCGTATTTCCGCTTTCGTCCTCAAATTCTACTACGTGCAGATTATAGCGATTGCGCTGACTGCGTATATATTTCGTGCATCTGCCGATAATTTTCGTTCCGTGCCTGTAAATATTTATTTCCCTTTTCAGCCTGTACAATATATTAAAAATCAGCAGTAATGGCAGTATCATGCCTGCAAATGTCATAATAAGAGAAATTACTGCTTTTTTCAGTGAAAATATATAGGTCATGATTAAAATATAAATAATAACTATAACAATTATAGAAATCATTATAACCTTTTTTCTTTTCAAATTCATAACCTCCCTATGACTTATCAAAATGCCTGTATGCAAGTACACCCACAGGAATAAAATATGCACACCAGAACAGCAGTGCAATAATACCGCCGTTACCACTTTCGCCGTCAGCCATGCTTTGTGTGGTGTTGCCTTAAAAATATTATAACAGATTTAATATATTCCGTCAAGCCAAAATAAACAAAAGGACAGCCGTTAAAAAGCTGTCCCTTGATAAATATTCTGTCTTATGGAAGCCAGTTGATGTAAACTTCCTTGAACTGGTTGGTATCATTGTCAAACGAAAAATTATAGCCGCTTCCGCCCATATATACAGTAGAATCAACTTTATATTCTACATTGTTGAATTCATCTACCTTTGTAGCATCAGGACACTTCTCAAGAAGATCATCCTTTTTCAGATCAAGCGGGAATGATAAACAAATATGATGTGCGGCATCATTGAGACCGTCAACTATTTCTGCATTGAATCCTTCGTTTGTTTCGTCATATTCAGGCTTCGGAACATACATTGTATAGCATCTTATTTGATAAAGGAGACATTCCTTTTCGCTGATAGGGCCGTCTGTAGTGTTGATGAATTCAAGCTGCATACTTACACGGTCATTGATTCTGACTGTATAGCGTGATGAACCACGATTCTGGTTAACGTTATTGTCCTTATTATTAAGCTCAGATTCTTCAAACGGAATGCCGCCGTCGATGAGTGTCTGTAATGTATCAACGCCGAGAGTATATACCTTGCCGTCAAATGCAAAGCTTCTGTTTTCAAAATCAACATACTTTTCGCTTAAACCGTCAACGAGTTCAAAATAAATTGGTTCAGCGGTTAAAGCAGCATAGTCTCCGCCATTGCTTTCGGTAGTTTCTTCTGTAGCAGTTTCTGTTTCTGCCTCTGTAGTTTCTGCTGATTCAGCAGTTGTTTCTTCCTCGGAAGTTTCAGCTGTAGTTTCCTCAACAGCCGATGAGCTTTCCTTTTCGGATGAGCTGGTGTTTTTGTTTGTGCCGCAGCCTGTAAGACTTAATAAAGCTGCGAGAGCAATAAATAATGCTTTGTTTTTCATATTTTTCCTCCTGTTTATCACTTGTTTATGTGAGCAGGACTTATTATAGCACAATTCACTAAATCTGTCAAGTCCTGTTTGTGCAAAAATAACAGAGTACCTTCACGTAAAAATAGCAAAATTGCATTATATTGCTGCGTAAAATCAATATTCTTTGATTTTTATCAGTTTTATTGGCTCTACCGCAAAAAACGCCTTGCTTAACATATCACTGTATGCTATAATTATGTTGCTTCCCAAACTAAACCTTGCCTTCAATACTTGTTAAAAATCCAATTTCTCTGCGTCTTTTGGCAATGTTTAATTGGTGGAGCAATATCATAATTCTGCGAATGAGGTGAAACTATGAAAATCTTACTTATCGGCGGTACGGGCACTATCAGCATGGCTATAACCCGTCTGCTTGCCAAGCAAAACCATGAGGTCATACTCTTTAACCGTGGCGGACGCTCCTCGGAACTCCCCGACAACGTCAAGGTCATCAAAGGCGACATCAGCAACGAAAAAGAAGCCGCTGCCCTTCTTGACGGCATGACTTTTGACTGCGTGGGCGAATTCATCGGCTTTGTCCCCGAACAGGTTCAGCGTGACTACCGGCTTTTCAGCGGCAAAACAAAACAGTACATTTACATCAGTTCCGCATCTGCCTATCAGAAACCGCTGTCACACTATAAAATAACCGAGAGCACTCCCCTTTCAAATCCGCACTGGCAGTACTCCCGTGACAAGATAGCCTGTGAAGAATTTCTCATGAAGATGTACCGTGAAAACGGCTTCCCTATCACTATTGTACGCCCAAGCCATACCTATGACGAACGCTCCGTTCCTCTCGGTGTTCACGGCGACAAGGGCAGCTGGCAGGTTATCAAGCGCATCATGGACGGCAAGCCTGTAATAATCCACGGCGACGGTTCATCACTCTGGACAATCACTCACAACAGCGACTTTGCAAAGGCTTACTGCGGACTTATCGGCAATATCCATGCTATCGGAGAGGCTTTTCATATCACCTCAGACGAAAGCGTAACATGGAATCAGATATATCAGATAATTGCTGACGAACTTGGTGTCGAGCTGAAAGCTTGTCATATTCCGTCAGATTTCCTGCACGCTATTGGCCCGTATGATTTTGAGGGCACTCTCATCGGCGACAAGACAAGCACTGTTGTGTTCGACAATTCCAAAATAAAGCGTGCAGTCCCCGATTTTACGGCAACTGTACGTGCAGATCAGGGAATAAGGAATACTATCCGCCACATTCTTGCACACCCCGAATTACAGGTCTGTGACGAGAATTTCGACAAATGGTGTGATAAAGTCATCAATGCGGTAAACAATACTATAAATCAGCTTAAAGGAGAATAATCATGGATAATTTTCAGTTCTACAGCCCTACTGAATTCATCTTCGGCAAGGAGACAGAAAATCAGGCAGGCGAAATGGTCAAAAAATACGGCGGCACAAAAGTGCTCATTCACTACGGTTCAGGCTCGGCTGTCAGGTCAGGTCTCATTGACCGTGTAAAGGCATCTCTTGAAAAAAGCGGCATCGCATACACGGAACTCGGCGGTGTACAGCCAAATCCGAGAGATACTCTCATCTATAAGGGCATTGAACTCTGCCGCAGGGAAAACGTTGACTTCATACTCTCCGTAGGCGGCGGCTCATGCATCGATTCATCAAAGGCAATCGCTCTCGGAGTACCATATGACGGTGATTTCTGGGACTTCTACGGCACAGGCAAAAACGTTGAAAAGGCTCTGCCCGTAGGTACTGTACTCACCATTGCCGCCGCAGGAAGCGAGGGTTCGGGCGCATCTGTCGTTACCAAAGAGGAAGGCAGTTTCAAGCGTGATGTCGGTTCTGACCTTCTCCGCCCACGTTTCTCAATTCTCAACCCTGAACTTACCTGTTCACTTCCTGCATTCCAGACAGCCTGCGGTGCTACGGACATCATGGCTCATATTTTTGAGAGATATTTTACAAATACACAGGAAGTTGAGGTCACAGACCGTCTCTGCGAGGCTCTGCTCATGACTATGATAAAGGAAACTCCTCGTGTTATCGCCGATCCTGGCAACTATGAGGCTCGTGCAAACATCATGTGGGCAGGTACAGTCGCCCATAATGATATAGTTGGCGTAGGCAGAAGTCAGGACTGGAACAGCCATAAGATAGAGCATGAACTTTCCGCACTCTATGACTGTGCTCACGGCGCAGGTCTTGCAGTTGTAATGCCGTCTTGGATGGAATTTGTTTATAAGCATGACATTATGCGTTTTGCTCAAATGGCAGTAAGAGTATGGGGATGCAGTATGAATTTCGCTAACCCTGAACTGACAGCAATCGAGGGTATCCAGTGTTTCAGGAACTTCCTTGGTTCTATCGGTATGCCTATCAATTTTGAACAGCTTGGTGCTAAAGAGGAGGATATCCCGAAGCTTGTGGATAAGCTCGGACTTGGTGACGGCAGGACAGGCGGCTTTGTAGAGCTTTCGTCAGCAGATGTCACTGAAATATTCAGAATTGCCGCTCATGCATCATTATAAACAAAACGGCACACGGAATAAATATCCTGATGATTTTCAGAATGACACGCAGTCCACGTTCATGAAGTGAGCCTGTTATCAGCAGTTCAATGGCAGAACCGCCGTCAAGCTGAGGATACGGCAGAAGATTATATAAAGCGGCGGCAAGGCTTAGAACGGCAGTCTGATGATGTCTGCCCGAAAATTCAAGGAGAAAATAAAGGATAATATTAGCGGCAGGCCCTGAGAGCAGTATGAGAATATTGCGGTATATCGGGGCTGTGCCGCTTTTTTCGGTTTCAATGCGTATGCCGAAGGCACTGAGCCTAACCATTTTTATTTTTACGCCGGATATGGAAATTGCGGCAAGATGACCGATCTCATGGAGAATGCAGACTATTGCAAAGCCGTCTGCCGTATATTTGTCCTTCAGCAGAAAGACCAGTGCCGCAAATGCAAAAAACGAGAATTCTGCTCTGATTTTCGGGAGTTTTATCCTCAATGTGTTTTGTCCTTTCGATGTGGATTTGTGCGTTTATGTCATTCAATAATATTCCCTCACCCCCGAATATATGCAAAAAGGCTGCCCCCGAAAGAGCAGCCTTCTGTATTTTCAGTAATCAATTACTTGATGATTCTTACTCTGATAACACCGTCAACAGCATTGATCTTGCCCTCAACAGTTGCAGGGATATCTCCGACAACGTCGAGCATTGTGTAAGCAAAATCCTTCTTGCTTGCGTTAACCATGTTCTCAATGTTAAGACCTTCATTGCCGACAACAGTTGTGATTGAAGCAATTGTTGTAGGAACGTTCTTGTGAATGATGCAGATCTTTGTGCCTACAGCGTTCATTGAAGCGTTAGGGAGGTTTACACTGTTCTTGATATTACCGTTTTCAATGTATTCGATAAGCTCCTCAGCAGCCATAACAGCGCAGTTGTCCTCACTCTCAGGAGTTGAAGCTCCGAGGTGCGGGAGAACGATGATATTCTCAACGCCAAGAACGATATCGTCAGCAAAGTCAGTTACATACTTTGCAACCTTGCCTGAAGCAATAGCATCAACAACAGCCTGGCTGTTGATAAGCTCGCCTCTTGCGAGGTTGATAAGACGAACGCCGTCCTTCATCATAGCGATCTGCTCAGCATCGATAGTGTTCTTTGTCTGAGGAGTATATGGAACGTGGATAGAAATGTAATCACAATTTGCATAGATGTCGTTGATATCTGTAACTATCTTTACAGAAGGTACAAGGTGGAGAGCAGCGCCGACTGAGAGGTATGGATCATAACCAATTACCTTCATGCCGAGAGCATCAGCAGCATTTGCGATCTTTCCGCCGATAGCGCCGAGACCGATGATACCGAGTGTCTTGCCTGCGATCTCAGGGCCTACGAACATTGACTTGCCGCCTTCAACTGTCTTAGGAGCATCAGGTGTGCCCTTGAGTGATGCAGCCCATGCAGCAGCCTCTGTGATCTTTCTTGAAGCAAGAAGAAGTGCGCAGATAGCAAGTTCCTTAACAGCATTTGAGTTAGCACCAGGAGTATTGAATACGCAGATACCCTCCTGAGCACAGCGGTCAACAGGGATATTGTTTACGCCTGCACCTGCTCTTGCAATAGCAAGAAGGTTGTCAGCAAACTGCATATCGTGCATTTTAGCACTTCTTACCATGATAGCATCAGGTGCAGAGCAGTCGTCAGAAATAACGTATTTGCTCTTATCGAAAATATCAGTACCGATAGCAGAAATCTTATTTAATGTCTGAATATTGTACATTTCAGTAAACCTCTTTTCAAAAATCAAATTTTTGACTGTCATGAGGCAGTCTGTTCCGCAATTATCCGGAACTATCCCCTGAATTATTCAATCAGGAATTTTCTTCCTCGAACTTCTTCATGAATTCAACGAGCTTTTCAACGCCTTCGATAGGCATAGCGTTGTAGATCGAAGCTCTCATACCGCCGACACTTCTGTGACCTTTGAGGTTCTCGAAGCCTGCAGCCTTTGATTCCTTGATGAACTTAGCATCGAGTTCGTCGCTGCCTGTGATGAATGGTACGTTCATGAGTGAACGGTCTTTCTTTTCAACAGTGCCCTTGAAGAGCTTGCTCTGGTCGAGGAAATCATAAAGGATCTTAGCCTTCTTCTCGTTGAGAGCCTTCATAGCCTCAAGACCGCCCATCTTCTTGATCCACTTGAATACCTTGCCGCAGATATAGATACCATAGCATGGAGGTGTGTTATAGAGAGAATCAGCATCAGCCTGTGTCTTCCACTTGAGGATTGTAGGAGTGCCCGGAAGAACGTCATCACGGATGAGGTCTTCACGGATGATAGCGATAACAACACCTGCAGGGCCGATGTTCTTCTGAACGCCGCCGTAGATTACGCCGTACTTTGTAACGTCAACAGGCTCTGAAAGGAAGCATGAACTTACGTCAGCAACGAGATCCTTGCCCTTTGTGTTAGGAAGTTCCCAGAACTTTGTACCATAGATAGTATTGTTCTCGCAGATGTAAACATAGTCTGCATCTTCAGGAATATCGAGGTCTGAACAGTCAGGGATATATGAGAATGTCTTGTCAGCAGAAGAAGCAACAGCGATTGCCTCACCATACTGCTGAGCTTCCTGATAAGCTCTCTTAGCCCATTGATCTGTAACTATGTAAGCAGCCTTCTTGTTCTTCATCATGTTCATAGGAACTGCTGAGAACTGTGCATGAGCACCGCCCTGAAGGAAAAGCACCTTATAGTTGTCAGGGATATTCATAAGGTCACGGAGATCCTGCTCTGCTTCCTTGATGATCTGATCATAAACCTTTGAACGGTGGGACATCTCCATAACGGACATACCGCATCCCTTGTAATCAAGCATTTCTTCTGCTGCTTCCTTGAGGACTTCTTCAGGGAGTACAGCAGGGCCGGCACTAAAGTTGTAAACTCTGCTCATTGTAAAATATACCTCCATATATAATATTAAATTTATTCTGTTCTGAAAGCAAAGAGCACCATCAGAGCAGTAGTATTTGCCATACATTTATAATTATACTATTTTCGTTCTGATAAGTCAACATATAGAGAGATTTTTTTTTATTTTCAATGTTTTTTTTACTATTTCAGATGCAAAACAGCCTTATATCCGTTAAAACTGCATAAAAGAATCTATGAGTTACTTGTTAATCATGGTTAACACAAAGAATTCATGAACAAATAACAGCAATTTTTTTGTATAACATTGCCATATGATTTACTATTTAATGTTATGTACAAAATAATCACACAACAAACAGATAAGCTCACCGTTTGAAGGCTTCTTTTCAAGTTCAAACGGCAGACTTCCGTTTTTCATTGCCTTTTCCGCTGCTGTACGCAGAGATCTTTCCGCAAGTTCGGGAGTGGTTCTGCATTCTTCACTGATACGGCTGTATATTTCACTGATGCCCCCTGACAGAAGCGAAGGCTCGTCAATACAAATTTTAACAGCCGCAGCAAGATAAATAAATCCGCTAAGATTTGACGGAAAACCGCATTTTTCCAGAAATACTTCAATTATCTCACCGGGAAACTTATTATTGATGCCTGAAATTTTCATGACAATGTAATTTATAATATGCTCATCTAAAAGCGGCAGGGAAAAACTATAATCAGCTATTGAATCTGTTAGTTCACGATTTATTCTTCTGCCTGACCTGAAAATACCTGTGAAGATATACATATCAGGATATTTTTCTTTAATTTCAGCAATTCTCCTGCGTTCCTTTTCAGCATCAAATAAAATAATTATGACCGCATCAGGCTTTTCCTTTTCGATGCATCTTTCAAAAATGCCCCTTCCGTATTGGCTGCATATCGGCTGAATACCGGCTTTCCGCAGTTCTGCGGCAATTGCTCCGCCTATAAGGTGGTTTGTATCATTTATGACTATCTTGTTTTTCACTGATAATCCTCCACAAACGCAAAACCGTACCCCGAAAGGTACGGTTCTGCAAACGTATGACAGAAATATGGAAAAATCTTATGAGAAGCACCATGAATCGAATGTAACATCTCCGCTGAATTCAAAGTAGATGTCAGTCTTTCCTGATGCATCACCGCATACAGCACCTTCGATCTCTGAAATGCTGCCGCCTGCCGGAACTTCAACATAAGCGATAGCCTCGCCTGTTGTGCCGCCCTTGCAGACCTTGATAACTGCGCCGTTCTTTGAAGATGCCTTTACAGTAATGCCTGAAGCACCTGCACCGAAGTCAACGCCGCTTACCTTTATCCATTCACCTGCGCCGCCTGAAACCTTAGTATCCATAAGTCCGTCAACCTTGATATTCTTGGACTGGCTGGACATTGTTTCAGCCTGAACTGTTGTATACGGATCGAGAGCTTCAAGCTGGCTTACGCCCTTGTGTGAACCTGAGCATGAAAGCTTGCCGTTTGAGAACGAACATTCGCTGATGCTTGGTGAACGGTAGTTGAGGTTGATGCCCATACGGTTCTCAACAACTCTTGTGTGATAGAGTACATAGTACTTATCCTTGAAGTATACGATAGAGTGGTGGTTATTGCCGCCCTTATCAAGTCCCTGACCGCCTGTGTTAGCAAATACACGGCCTGCGAACTGTGACTTTGTCCATGGGCCGAGCGGGCTGTTTGATGTCATGTAGCAGATATCACCGCTGCCGAATGATGAGCCGTTGATGTTTGTACCGCCCGGAACATCCCAGTTGGAGCAGTATGAATAGTAGTAGGTATTGCCTATCTTGATAATGCTTGAGTCCTCAAAGAGGTATGGAGTTTCCATTGTAACAGGGTTGCCTGCGAGTGAGATCATATCGTCGCCGAGCTTTACGCATCTGCCTGTCTTAGGATTAGACTTGTCTCTGTTGTCAACACCGCCGCCGAAGAACAGGTAACCTGTGCCGTCGTCGTCAACCATTACGCCCGGATCGAACATCCATACAACATCACTGCAGTTTGGTGAACCGCCTGTGAGGAGTGCGTGACCGAGAGGATCTGTCCATGGGCCTGTCGGGCTGTCAGCAGTAAGCACGCCGATACCGCCGCCGCTGTTTGCAAAGTAGAGGAAGAACTTATCCTTGCCGTTGATGGTCTTCCAGCAAGCATCAGGAGCCCATGAGCATGAAGCCCAGCTTGCTACGCCGCCCTGTGTTCTGCCGTTTCTGCCTGCAACAGGGATAGCGCCGTGGTCAGTCCAGTTTACAAGGTCAGAAGATGAACAGCAGTTAATTGTGCCGACATCATAGCTGTTTTCCTTCATCTGGTTGCCGTTGTATTCAAATGCATCGTTTGTTGTGTATACATAGAGTCTGTCCTTGTATACCATAAAGCCCGGATCTGCGCCGAAACGCTGTGTATAGAGAGGATTGTTCTCTCCTTCTTTCTTCCAGCTTTCAGCAAGTTTAACCGATGAGAATTTCTGTGCCATAGCAGATGTATCCACCTCAACCTTTTCGGTCGGGAATTCGTTTATTTTTCCGAGAACATACTCCTGAATGAGTACGAGGTCGTTGATTTCGTATTTGCCGTTCTTGTCAGCGTCAGCAGCCTTCTTTGTTGCAGCATCAAGTGAACCTGATGTAAGGAGACTTCTGCCGACTGCAACGTCAAGAGCATCGATAGAACCGTCGAATGTGATATCGCCACGGACAGCTGTGCTTGGATCTGCCGGAAGATCAGGCTGACCTTCGCCCTGGATGCCTGTACCCTTTACAGCACCGATACACTCATCAAGATAGAAGTCTGTGAGTGATGATTCTGTTTCAACATATATCTTTATGTCGGAAGCACCTGAAGGGATAGTATATTCGGTATTGATAAGCTGTGCCCATGCACCGTCAGGAGCAGTTACATTAGCAATTTCATCATAAGCTGTTTCGCCGCTTGCATCTGTATATTCAAGCTTCATCATGAACTTTACGCTTTCGCCTGAATTTTGCTTAACGTGAGCACTGAACGAATAAGCTTCGCCGGCTTTGAAA
>JAZUGG010000065.1:0-8995 GCA_045641105.1 Ruminococcus sp.
GCCGTTACCTCACCATCTAGCTAATCAGACGCGAGCCCATCTTTGAGTGATAAATCTTTGATATATCTAAGATGCCTTAAATATATGTTATGAGGTATTACCATCCGTTTCCAGAAGCTATCCCTCTCTCAAAGGCAGGTTGCTCACGTGTTACTCACCCGTCCGCCACTAAGAATTCAAGTAAACCTAAATTCTCCGTTCGACTTGCATGTGTTAAGCGTGCCGCCAGCGTTCGTCCTGAGCCAGGATCAAACTCTTTATTAAATAGTATATATCAGATGCCTTAGCATCCAAAATATCAATCCTGTTCAATAACGCTTGCGTTATTACTTCGTGTTTTTTAGTCTTTGCTTGACTTTCCATTTTTACTCAAATGGAATTTCAAGGGTCGTTACTTTTTCTTGCATTGTTTAATTTTCAAGATGCTGTTTCCTGTCTCTCTCAGACAGCTTTAATATTATATCACTTTTCGTTTCTCTTGTCAAGCCTTTTTCAAAACTTTTTTCAAGAAACTTTTTCGTGATCCGCTCTCGGCTTCCGCCGCAAGCTTTTTCATTATATCACTTTCACTCGATTTTGTCAAGCCCTTTTTTTAACTTTTTTTCAAAGTCGCTTTCGTGATATCTCTCATCTGCGTTACAGCAGCTTTTCTATTATATCACTTCCGCTTTGCTTTGTCAAGTGCTTTTTTGAATTTTTTTAAATTCTTTTCGTGATATCGTCTTCACTCATCAAGCTACTCCGTGCTGCCTCGGCAGTCTTATCGTTTTTTTCGCTCGCCCCGTGACGACTTATTTATTATAGCACAATAATTTCCCTATGTCAACACACAATTGTCACTAAGCTTTATCCATTATTTTCTTCCTTTTTATGTTCAATTTCACTTTTATAAACTGATAATATAAAACCGCATATAGCATCTGCTCTGCCATATGCGGTTTATTTGCTAACTTTTCAGCCTATTTCAAGCACTACACAGTTATTTCCTTCGCCCTCACGCACCGAAACAGTCATCGTACTGACAAAATCCATCCCGCTTTCCGTCAGAAGGTCGAAAATTTCCTGATCTCTTATATACTTGGATTTGAAATCCTTGTAAAGCACACGACTGGAAAACTTCATTTCTATGCTTTTCTCGCCGTTACTCACAGCCTGTTCAATTATGCGGCGTGCATCTTCTTCTTCTTCAACATACAAATTATTCTTCACATAATAATTATTATCATCGCAGGTACATTCAAACGGCTCAAAATTTTCGGTACTGCGCATATGTGTTTCTGAAAAATCCTTGTCGGTACAGAGAAAATATGCATGGCGAACCTCATCACCGTTGTCATTATCTGCCCATGTTACGTCGATATTGTACCATTCTCCGTCAACTTTGACCTGATTCCATGCATGATTTTCGCCCTTGTCGGTCTTTCCCGTCACCAGAACGCTTTCAAGCCCGAAATCCGCCGCAAGTACGCCGAATGCCTTGGCATAGCCCTCGCAGTTTGCTCTTTTTTCAACAAGACAGCCGTATGCCGTCGGGCTGTATTCAACGTCCTCGCCTGTTACATAAACACAATTTTTGACTATATAATCATTTATCGCACGAACCTTATCATAATCTGACGTTTGTCCCGATATTTCGTCAATCGCTTTAACTTCAGCTTCGTTGAATTTTTCTATCATTTCGTCTGATTTGTCAATGTCATCACGATATGCGATCTGAGCCTGTCTGACTTTCTGAGCAGTATAGTATGACGAACCAAGATAGAAATATCGTCCTTCCTGTTTCTCTAAAATACAGTAAATTTTTGAATATATATCTCCGTCTATCTCATAAGGAAGCGGAATGTATTCCTGTTTTTCAGCAATTCCACGATACAGAGCCTCATAAACCGCCTGTTCCTTTTCATCAAGCATTGAATAGACAGGTCTCTGCGCCGCCTCAGCCTCTGAAAGATACGCAGCATCGGGCATTTTGGAGAACATTCCAAGATTATGCATCACTGCGTATGCCGCAGCCAGTGCCGCAGCCAGTACCGCTCCGGCAACAATTTTTCCTGATGTACTTCCCATCGTCCACCTCTTTATGTCGAAGCCGTCCGCATCGTACTATGCGAAAACTTCCCGAAATATAGCCTTTCAGCCATTGATATCACTTTTCGATTATCATGACCGTATTATTTTTTATCTTGAAATTCGGCAGATTCTCAACAAATCTGCTGAACTTTGAATATCCATATGTTTTAACATCAAACGCAGGAACTTTTGCGCAAAGCTGTTTTTTCAGTTCACCAAGATTATAGCCTTTAGTGCCGTTTGTTTTAACAATCGCCGCAAGCACAGCTTCAACACGCTCCAGTTCTGTCATATCGGACTTCTGCGATACAAGAATGCTGCTGCCGACCTGACGGAAACTCAGGCTGTCAAAATCCTTGAGAAACTGGGAAAATTTGGAGTAGCCGTAATTTCTGACATCGAAATCAGGATAACGGTTGAGCAGTCGGCTTCCGAGCTCACCGATATTGATCTCCTCCTGAAGATTGGCATTTTCCGCAATAATACGTATAATAGCAGTTTCAAGCGTTTTGAATTCGACCTTATCAGTCTCAACAGTAGTCTGTACTTCCTCCTCAGCGAGGATCTCAAGATACTTGAAAGCATTGCAGGCGGTGCTGAACGGCTTAGGCGTTTTGCGCTCACCCATGCCGATAACGTGCATACCCGACTCCCTCAGACGAATGGCAAGCCGTGTGAAGTCGCTGTCACTTGAAACTATGCAGAATCCGTCCACATTATTTGAATAAAGAATATCCATTGCATCAATTATCATGGCGGAGTCGGTAGCATTTTTACCCGTAGTATAGCTGTACTGCTGTATAGGGGTTATTGCATTGTCAAGAGCCATGTTCTTCCAGCCGGCAAGATTAGGCCGTGTCCAGTCTCCGTAAACTCTTTTGTAGGTGACAACGCCATAGTTCGACACTTCGTCGAGAATATACTTAGTGTATTTTGCCGCAACGTTATCCGCATCGATAAGCACGGCGTATCGCATTTCTTTATCCATAATTACCTCAGTTCAAGTATTGGGTGTAAACATTCGTATGTACATTCCCCCGAGTTTCCCTTTGTCATAAAAATCTGACTTTCTCAAAAAAGCCCTTTACTATTATACCATTTTTTTTCAAATTTGTATATAGTAAATCCGCACAAAGACCAACGCTGTGCTTTGTGCGGATTAATAGGTGAAAAAATAAAAAATCCCGAAATTTCTTCGGGATTCATGCAATACCAAGGTTATTACCCCAGTACTTCTGGAGCGGATTACGAGGCTCGAACTCGCTACCTCCACCTTGGCAAGGTGGCGCTCTACCAGATGAGCTAAATCCGCATTAAATTGTATGTGGAGTACAGAGAACGTACCTTGAGGTTTCTCCCCATCGGACGCTCCTGCAAAACACACATTTGGTGCTTCCGGTCGGAATCGAACCAACGACACGGGGATTTTCAGTCCCCTGCTCTACCGACTGAGCTACAGAAGCATTACAGTGGCGACCCGGATGAGGCTCGAACTCACGACCTCTAGCGTGACAGGCTAGCGTTCTAACCAACTGAACTACCGGGCCACTGTGGTGGGGACTACAGGGCTCGAACCTGTGACCCTCTGCTTGTAAGGCAGATGCTCTCCCAGCTGAGCTAAACCCCCACAGCTTTTGTTTTTTGTTTTGGTTTTTTACGTCTTGTCCCTGACGACGTATTATATTATAGCACAGCTATTTGCATTTGTCAAGCATTTTTTTGAAAAAATTTTCAGATTTTTTTCAAAAAGTTTTGAAACGCCTGTTTTTCGGGAAAAATTCATTCAAATTTTTTTGAAAATTTATTGCTGACAGTGATTTTTGTACTCCTGCAATACGTTTTTGTATGGTTATACATTATAAATATAAAAAACACTTCAAACAAATATCCCGCAGATAAATGCCGCCGCCGAACCTGCAAGTGCAACAACGATAAGCGGCTGTTCCATAAACGCAAGCACAAGAGCCACAACAGTTCCTGCAATCGCTGTACATATATTGCCCGTGCTGTAAAATATCGCAGGTATCGTCATTGCACTAAGCACAGCATACGGAATATAGTGCAGAAAGCTCCTGAAAAAGCGCGACTTTATCTTTTTATTGAAAAAAGTGAACGGCAGCATCCTTATAAGATAAGTTACAACTGCCATGACTGCAATGTAAACTGCTATACTCACTCTGCCGCCTCCTCATCTTTAAGCGGAAAAAGTACTGCCGCTGCGGCTGATGCTGCAACTGCACTGATTATTATCGCAAATCCGCCCGAAACCATTGTAAGTACATATCGGAAAAGTATGCTGAGAACTGCGGCTATGATGACTGCCGCAAGAACGCTTCTCTCCTTTTTCGCAGGCGGAACGATTATTGCAAGGAACATTCCGTAAAGTACTATTCCCATTGCACTGCTGACAGATTCTGGCAAAAGCTGTCCTGCCGCCGCTCCGAGCACAGTTCCCGTCACCCAGCCGAGAAATGCCACAAGTATCATTCCGTACATATACGGCGGTTTTATCGGCTCTTTCTGTGCCGAGCAGACTGCGAATATCTCGTCGGTTATGCCGTATGATGCCGCAAGTCTGTGCGGAAGTGTGAAACTTTTGTCAAGTTTCTGCGTGAGCGATAATCCCATAAGCGAATATCTTATGTTTATTGTGAGCTGTACAAGTATCATTTCGATTATTGCACCGCACCTCTGTATTATATCAACGCCTGCCGCCTGACCTGCCGATGTCAGATTCGTCGCCGAGACTGCGGCTGCCTGAAAGACTGAAAGTCCTGATTTTACTGCGATTATGCCGAATCCGAATGATACCGACAGATAGCCGAGACATATCGGTATGCCGTGGGACATTCCACGGGTAAAGGCTGATCTCATTTTTTCTCAACTCCTGATGCTGATTTTGCCTTACAATTATATCACGCCCGAAAAGTCACGTCAATAGTAAAAAATTAAAAAAACGTATATTTGATGAAAAAATCCCTTGACAAAATACTGATGATGTGCTATAATATCTAAAGAGCTAACAAGTGCTCAATCAGGATTTCATGAGAAATTCCGAAATATAGATGTGCGGGCCCTGTGCAACGAGACCCCGTGAACCATGTCAGGCGGGAGACCGAGCAGCATTAAGCGGATTGTTTTGTGTGCCGCAGCAAGCCTGCACATCTATGTTCCGGAATTTTTCTTTTAGGAGAGGATCGCTATGCTGTTCATATCCATTCTTGCAATGCGCACAAAACGTATCCTGTTGTGTCTCAGGCGTGTTCTTCCGTCTGCACTCGCTGTTACTGCCTGCCTTATGGCTCTCAGTACAGTTGTGATGTATATTTCAAAGGCTCAGGACGCTCTGCCGCTTTCCTATATCATTAAAATGATCGGCGCTATCTTCTTTGCTTCGTGGTTCGTACTTTTTATGTATGACGCACTGAAATACAAAGGCGCTGTTTTCCATAAGTATGATGAGGATATCATCGGCACTGCCTTTACAGGTCTGAACAAAAAATCTGCAATATTTGAAAAAGGCCTTGAAGTCTTTCGTGATAAATATTTCGGAAGTGCTCTTGAAATTTTCACCGAACTTGATGATAGTTCATATAACCTTACAGAATGTGAAAAAGGCGTTCTCAGCTTCTATCGTGGAAGATGCTATGACCTCATGGACTGGAAGCCGAATGCCGAAAACTGCTACGAAAAGGCTCAGAAACTCGGCTTTATGATTCCCGAAATGCCTGTATTTCTCGCAAGGTGCTACGCCGAAAACGGCAATACCGAAAAGGCTCTCTCCATGTTCACCGAGCTTATGGATACCGACAAAAAATACAGCGATCATATGCGTGTCGAGATAGGACGTATGTATCTGAAATGTGACAATGGCGAAACTGCTCTCAAATGGTTCAACGAAGCTATCGAAAAACATCAGTGCTATGCCGATGCCCTCGGTGGTGCGGCTATAGCTTATACTATTATAGGCAACGTCGAGGAGGGCGAAAAATATTATCGCATGGCTCTCCTGAACAATATCGGAGATCCGCAGGGTTTCAGCCGCTATTACAAGGAGATTCAGGCGGCTGTGCTCCTCAAATCAAACGGAGGTTAAGGAGGTATAGGCATGTATAAGGCTCTCTACCGCAAATGGAGACCTATGACATTTGATGATGTCATTTCTCAGCAGCAGACTACCGAAACGCTGAAAAATCAGATAATAAGCGGCAAAACTGCCCATGCGTACCTTTTTACAGGCTCCCGTGGAACAGGCAAGACCACCTGTGCACGTATCCTCGCAAAAGCAGTAAACTGCCGCCATATGAAAAACGGCAATCCGTGCCTTGAATGTGACATCTGCCGTGATGCCGACAGCGGCGCTCTTACCGATATCGTTGAGATAGATGCCGCTTCAAACAACGGCGTTGACAATATCCGTGACCTGCGTGACGGCGCTGTTTATACACCTGAACGCAGTGAATACAAAATCTATATCATAGACGAGGTGCATATGCTTTCAACAGGCGCATTCAATGCTCTGCTGAAAATTATGGAAGAACCCCCGCCCTATGTCAAATTCATCCTTGCTACGACGGAGATACACAAAGTCCCTGCAACTATCGTTTCACGCTGTCAGAGATATGATTTCAGGCGCATAAAACCTGCCGATATTGCCGAAAGGCTGAAATATATCGCCTCTCAGGAGGAACTTGACCTCACCGACGGCGGTGCGGCTATGATAGCTAAACTCGCCGACGGCGGTATGCGTGATGCTGTCTCGCTTCTGGACAGATGCTCCGTGGGCGACGTTCAGATAAACGAGAAAACTGTCTCTGATGCCGCAGGTCTTGCAGGTCAGGAGTATCTTTTCTCTCTGCTTGAAGCGTTTTCAGCTCATGATGCGGCTTCGGCTCTCTCGGTCACGGCTTCGCTTTATGATATGTCAAAGGACATCGGCAGACTTTGTGAGGAGCTTATCTCTCAGCTAAGAAATATCATGCTTCTGAAAGTATCTCCGCAGGCCGCCGAAAATCTTGTCATATGCTCCGCAGAGGATATGCAGAAACTTGTGTCTATCGCAGAAAATACCGCTCTCGATGACGTTATGAACCGTATATCCATACTTCAGGACTGCTCAGACCACCTTGCAAGAGCAGTGAACAAGCGTGTCGAATTTGAAATGGCAGTGATAAAACTATGCGGAAATGTAAATAAAACTGCCGAAACTATTGACAATTCTGAAATTTATGATAAAATAAAACAGTTAGAGGATAAAATAAGAAACGCTCCCGTTCAGGTTCAGCAGACTCAGAATAATGCTCAGCCTGCCCCTGAAAAGCATGAAGTGCTCACGGCTTCTTCGCCGTCAGCCGATGCAGACCCCGTTCCGAGCGTGGATATCAGCAAACTCCGTCAGGAGGATCTGGTTCCGTGTACGAGGTGGGAGGAGGTTCTTGAGGAGTTCGCTAAGGTAAATCCTTCCGTTGCAGGAAGTCTTGACGGCTCGATTGCGGCTACGGCAGGAAATTATATCTTCATCACTTCGCAGAACCGATTCTTTATCACTCTTTTCAAAGTCCGTGAAAATGCGCTTTCTCTCGGCGAGACTATCGCAAAAGTGCTCGGACAGAAATACATAATAAGGGCTAAATGCTCCACCACTATGGCTCAGCAGCGCAATATGGCGGAGATGCTCGTAAAAAAAGCCATTGACAGCAGCATTGAAACGGCTGTTGATAATACAAATCAATAAACTAAAGGAGAATTTAAAAATGAAAGCAAGAATACCAAAGAATGTGAACGCAGGCGGCGCACAGAATATGAATCAGATGATCAAACAGGCTCAGAAAATGCAGGATCAGATCACTGTCCTTCAGGAAGATATCGAAGCAAGAGAGTTTTCCGCTACAGTAGGCGGCGGTGCTGTTGAAGTTGTTCTTACAGGCAAAAAGACTATCAAGTCTCTCAATATCAAGAAGGAAGCTGTTGATCCGGAGGACGTTGAGATGCTTCAGGATCTCATCATCAGCGCTGTTAATGAGGCTGTTAACAATATCGAAGCTACAACTGAAAACGAAATGGGCAAGATCACAGGCGGTGTATCTCTCCCGGGTCTGTTTTAATCGCTGATGGCTGACCATAACGCTTTACCGCTTGTAATTCTTGCGGAAAAGTTTGCGTCACTTCCGGGAATAGGCATGAAGTCGGCTCAGAGACTTGCTTATTATGTCATGTCCATGGAAGACGGCGCTGTTGAGGATTTCGCCAAAGCCTTGCTTGATGCAAAGAAAAACGTTCATTCATGCCGATGCTGTCAGAATCTCACGGAAAGGGATATCTGCCCTATTTGTGACGATGCCGAAAGAGACAGGAGCACTATCTGCGTTGTTGAAACTCCAAAAGACGTTACCGCTTTTGAGAGAACTAAGGAATACAACGGCGTTTATCATGTTCTTCACGGTCTGCTTTCGCCTATGGACGGCATTACTCCCGATAAACTGCGTGTCAAGGAGCTTCTTGCACGTATTGCCGAGGGCGGCGTGAATGAGATAATCATGGCTACAAATCCGACTGTTGAGGGCGATGCTACCGCTATGTACATTGCAGGTCTGCTCAAGCCTATGGGCATTAAGGTGTCAAGGCTTGCTTTTGGACTGCCTGTGGGCGGCATACTTGAATATGCCGATGAGGTAACCCTTTTCAAAGCACTCGAAAACCGCAACAGTATGTAATTTTATATATAAATATCAGGGACAGTTTTTATGGCTGTACTCGTATAGAAGTTTGTACTATTTATCGGGGAAAACCTTTCTGAGGAAAGGTTCTTCCCCGAACCCCTTTCCAAAGACTTTTAGTATTATGGCGTATATGGTATAGGACATATGTCCTATACCATATACGCTAAAACACCCAAAAGTTTTAGGAAGGGAGTTTGAGGGAGAAC
>JAZUGG010000066.1:0-13948 GCA_045641105.1 Ruminococcus sp.
GAACCGACAGGTGAGACACAGAGTCCCCCTAAGAAGCAGTAAACCGAGCGAAGCAACGGTTTACGGACTGTCCGCAGTCATATACCTCGGCTTGACCGACGAAAAAGCTTTAATCTATAAAAGTAAATGCTGTTGCCATGACTATGAATCCCGACAGGGTTGACTTATATAAATATATATGTTATAATATAAATATAATTACAATACAACACGACAAATTTGTATATATGGAGGAATTATTATGAGAATTGCAGTAACATACGAAAACGGAATGATCTTTCAGCACTTCGGTCATACAGAACAGTTCAAATTCTATGATATTCAGGACGGAAAGGTAGTTTCCGAACAGGTGATAAATACAAACGGAAGCGGTCATGGTGCTCTTGCAGGTTTTCTGCTTGTGAATGGTGCAGATACGCTTATCTGCGGAGGAATAGGCGGCGGCGCTCAGATGGCTCTTGCTCAGGCAGGCATAAAGCTTTATGCAGGAAATTCAGGAAGTGCAGACGTTGCTGTTATGACACTTCTCAGCGGCACACTTGCACAAAATTCAAATCCGACCTGCGATCATCATCATGACCACGATTCAGAACATTCCTGCGGAGAACACAGCTGCGGCAACGGAAGCTGTCACTGAATCGATCGCAGGAGAATGGAGTTGAGGGGAATTGAAGCACAGGAATTTCAGCGCTGAAACAGACGGATTTTACGGTGCATACTGGAAAAACAGCACCGAATCAAATGCGGCGCTCATAGCGATGTTAGGCGATGATACAGAAGATCATATGGCTAAAAGCTTTGTGAAATGGTTCCATAAACTTGGCGTTAACGTTATGACCATGTCGCCTGCAAAAAAGGACTACAGCCATCATAATTATCCGCTTGAAAGAATAGAGAAAGCCATGAAATGGCTCATGGAACAGGGAAATCTTAAAGTCGGCATAATCGGTGCATCCACAACGGCAATGCTTTCACTTGTTGCGGCTTCATATTTTCCTGATATCACGCTGACTATTGCACTTTCCCCAAGTGATTTTGTATGGCAGGGCTTTGAAAGGGGCAATCTTGATGACTGCAAGGAATGGCCTGTGGAGGGAGAGTCAACAGTCTCATTCCGTGGCAAGCCTCTGCCGTATCTGCCGTTTGTACACAGGCATCCCGATTACTGGTACAGCATGGTCGAAATGGCAAGAGTACACGGTGATATGACATATTCAAAGCATCTTTTTGAAGCACCTGAACAGCGTGGCTGGCTTAAAGAGGAACATATGATCTCAATTGAGAATATCAGGGGCAGGCTTGTGCTTGTCGGTGCTGATGATGATTCGTTATGGGATACGGTCCGCTATATACAGCGTATGGAAGAACGTCTGAAAAAACTTGAGCATTACTGCACCTATGCGGCTTATACATATGAACACGGTACACATTTTGTATTTCCGCAGTCTGCTTTGCAGATGATGTTTCCTGTAGGAGCGGATATGTTTGTGAAATCATCTTTTTCGGCTGCAAAGGAATTTCCTGATGAATGCAGACGAACAAGAGAGGACATAGACGAAAAGCTGAAGGCTGAGATAACGAACTGGAAAGACGGAAAAAATATGTAAACGGATATATTTCCGATACCGATGAAAATCAGGTATCGGAAATTTTTTACTGCTTTTTGGTCAAAATAAATATTTATTATTCAAAATATTAAGAATATTGAATGAAAATTACTTGATTTTTACTTAAAAACGTGTTACAATAAGAATACAATAATTAATCTGTCAGTGAAAATATACAGAGAGGAGAGGATATGGAGCATAAGGAGCAAATATATTATCATAAGTAATATTTCAGTGGTGAAAAGTATGACAGAATGAAAGGAAAGAGAGTTATGAAGAAGTTGGATTATGAACCGTGTATAATAAAAATAATCGTTTTCGGGACAGATGAAACCGTAAATACAAGCGATCAGCTGTTTCACGAAAAATAAGCCCCCGTATTCACAAGCATTCATATACAGCTTATGAAGAAAGGTTCTGAGGCAGTACCGACTTTGTGCGGTACTGCTTATTTTTTTCTGAAAAAATGGTTGCAATTATTCTGAGTGTATGATATAATAATGATATATATATATAGGCACAGGACATTATGTGTCCGCAGACAAATTATTATGGAGGTTTAACAATGAACAGAAAAATTATCACATCACTGCTTGCATTCAGCATTATATGTTCAGGTTCATATGCATTTGCACCGACTGTCAGTGTTTCAGCCGAAGAAACAGAACCTGAACCGCTTTCGGTATCCATAAGTGCTGACGGAAATTGTTTTATCTGCGATACCGATATTACGATCGACATTGACATTAAAGGCGATGTACTTAATGATGCATGGATAACGTTCGTACCGTCAGGTGTTCCTCATACTGAAAAGGAAAGCGACGAATATAACGGAAATTACAAATATCTGAAAGACATTGAGAACGGAAGTGTTACACTTCGTGCGCCTGATGCATCAGGAAACTATGATATTCGTGTATTTGACAGCGACACTTCTGATGATGCAAAGGAAATAGCCTGTCTGCCGATTCTGCTCAGAAACAGTTACCTTAAAGCCTCAGCATCCGTGGAAAACAGGATAGTTAAGCCTTCAACAGATATTGAGATAAGTGTTGAAACAGAGGGTGAGTTTGAGGATGATGCATGGATAACATTTATTCCGTCAGAGATAGAGCATACCGAGAAGGTAGCTGATAACTATAACGGAGAATACAGTTATCTGAAAAATATAAAGGACAATCGTGTTGTGCTCGAAACTCCGGATAAAGAGGGATATTATGATATCCGCATATTCAACGGAGATGACGGAGACACAGCCGAGGAAATATTCTATCTTCCGATAATCGTTACCGAAGATACCGAAACAACTGAAAAGCCTGACGATATGCGTTCTGCACTGTCAAAAATTCAGGCAGAGGATATGGATTATTCTGACGGCCCCGATTATGCATCATCGGAAAATCCTGATGCAAAATACAGTGACGGCGGCTGTATAGGCTGGATATCCAACGGAAGCTGTACGGCATATTACGGCTTGGATTTCGGTGATGTTCCCGTTAAGAATTTCATCTTCTGTGCATCAAACTTTATGTGTGACAATGCGGAAGTTGAAGTGCATCTTGATAAACAGGACGGAGTCTGCATCGGAAATTTGAATGTACCGAGGTCTGATTCATGGAATAATTATGAAGAAGGCTCGTGCAGTGTTATGCCTGTTGCGGGCGTTCATGACGTTTATTTTGTGTATAAAGGCTCAGCGGCTGCGGTAATGAATGTGGACTACTTTATGTTCACCACTGACGAAAGAACCGATTCATCGCTTATGGGAGACATCAATAATGACGGACATTTCAGTATCTCAGATGCAGTAATGCTCCAGAAATGGCTGTTAGACGCTCAGAGTGTGAAAGTTCCGAAATGGAATAACGGCGACATGAATGATGACGGTCTCCTTGATGTTTATGACCTGATACTAATGAAAAATTCGCTTGTGACCGAATCTGCCAAGGTATATGCATCGGTATCCGATATATCATGGGACAAGGCAAACAAGACCGTGACATTCATACCTGTATTCGGCGGAGATTATGCGTCTGATGCATGGGTAGGCGTAATGCGCAGCGGTACTCCACTTGATGAGTTCAGTGCTGACAAGTATGATATGGATTATTTATATCTCAGCAGTATTGAAAGCGGAAAAGAAGCTTCACTGTCAACTTACAGTTCTGACGGGATGTTTGAACTGCGTATCTATGCAAATGACAGCGGCGGAGAACTGCTTTTCTCTGCTGAATTCGGTGATCCTGAATAATGTGAAACGGCTGTCGGAGATTTTCTCTGACAGCCGCTTGCTGACGGACTGCGTAAGTCTTATGAATGGTTTGCTGATAATCGTGAACTTGTGGTGCGGAAACCATTACATGAGTATATCCGAGATAATTTTTAAATCATTATCAATGTATATATGCACTTGATTTTTTTATATTCAATACATCAGTTTTACATGATGACAAACGGCTGAAAATATGATATAATAAAGTCCACAATGTTTTTGCGGGAGGTTTTAGTTTGGAATTCAAAGTAAACTGCGGTATATGGGGAAGTATGTTCGGCGTACCCGATGTCGTTGCCGATAATTTCCTGAAGCTTGCAACAGGTCAGCAGCTTAAAGTTCTGCTGTATCTTCTGCGCAGTTCGGGCAGAGTATGTTCCGATGAGGAGATAGCCATGAATACAGGCGTTTCCCTGCAGGAAGCCGCCGATGCCGTACTTTTCTGGCAGCAGGCAAATGTCCTGACGCAGCAGAATGTGTCTGCTCCTGCAAATAATACTATTATGAATGCAGTTCCGCAGGTTCAGCCTTTGCAGATGCAGCCTCCTAAAGTAAGTCAGCCTGTTCAGCCTCAGCAGACTGAAAGCGATACTGCAAGGACAGCTACTAAATTCAGACAGCTTTCTCCGTCTGAAATAGCTGATATCATGCGTAATTCCACTGATATTTCCGAACTTTTCAAGGTTGCGGAAACGATACTCGGGCCTCTCAGCTACGCTTATCAGAATTCGCTGATACGTATGTACGATTATCTCGGAATGAAGGTAGAAGTCATTGTTGTGCTGATAACATACTGTAAGAACATAGAAAAGACCAATCCTTCATACATAGAGAAAATAGCCGCTGACTGGGCTGAAAATGAGATAAATGACCTGAATGCCGCACAGACGGAAGTACAGCGCATTTCATTGTTCCGTGACTTTACAGGTCAGATAATGCGTATTTTTGAGATGAACCGCCGTCCTACAGGAAAGCAGTCTGAATTTATTGAGCAGTGGAGAACAACAGGCTTTGATATCGAACTTATCCGCTATGCCTATGAGAAAACCATTGAAAAAATAGACAAGCTGAATTTTGATTATATCAACAAGATACTGGTTTCGTGGCATGAATGCGGTTATAAAACTGTTCAGGACGTGCGTGATGCAGAAAACGACTACTATTCAAAAAAGAAGAATTCACAGAAAACATCTGATGATTCCGATATTGACAAGTATAACTTCGTATTCAACAAATTCTAAGGAGAATTTACATGGACAGAGAAATTTTTGACAAAGCGCAGGCTATAATGACAAACCGCCGTATGTCTGCCGTCAGTGAAAATGAGCGGCGCATACGTGAGATAAATGCGAAACTGCCGCAGATAAAAGAAGTCAACGATGTGCTTTTCAATACCGGAAAAGAACTGATAAGCATCATATCTTCCGGAAACAGAGCCGAAATAGACAAAAAAATACAACAGCTCAGAAACTATAACAACGGCGCACAGTCCATGGCACGAAAAATTCTTGTGGAAAACGGATATCCTGCAAATTATCTTGATATACAGTACAATTGTCCGCTGTGCAGCGATACGGGATACAACGGAAGCCGTTTCTGTTCATGCTTTAATAAGCTGTGCGGAAAACTTTCGGCTGATGAACTGAACAAGAATGCACAGCTGAAGCTTTCAAATTTTGATTCATTTCTGCTTTCGTACTATCAGGGCGACAACTACTTCACCATGAAGCGTATTTTAGAGTTCACCCAGCAGTATGCCGCAACATTTTCTCCTGCGGCTTCGGGCAGTATCTTCATGACAGGCAGAACAGGTCTCGGAAAGACGCATCTTTCACTTGCGATCGCAAACACCGTGCTCTCAAACGGATACAGCGTAATATATGACTCGGTCATCAATATTCTGCGCAGTATCGAGCGTGAGCATTTCAGCCGTGAGCATAGCTCCGAGATGATAGACCTTGTTATGAGCACTGAACTGCTTATACTTGATGACCTCGGCACAGAATATGAGACTCAGTTCAACAATTCCACGATATACAACATAATAAATACACGTCTTAACAGCGGAAAGCCTACGATAATCAGTACAAACCTTGATTTCAAAGGTATCTCAAAGCGCTATGACGAACGTGTGGTATCAAGGATCATTTCGGTTTACACCTGTCTCCAGTTTCAGGGAGAGGACGTTCGTATGCAGAAAAGAAAGATCGATGACCAATAAGCAAAAAAGCCCGAAAGCAGATCAGCTGCCTTCGGGCTTGTCTTATGTAATTTTAATTTGCTTCTGCAAGGTCAAGCTTGAATGGAGCAAACTTTCTGAATGCAGAGTTGTTCTTTTCAACGCCGAGTGATTCAGCAGTAGCTTTCATCATATCGGTGAAATCCTGATAATAGCGGTCATAAAGAACGTTGTCAACATTTTCCTCAGACCAGAAATCTTCTTCCGTCATACGCTCTGCAATGTCGGCTTTAATGATAACGTAGATGGTGCTTTCGTCATACTGATACTTTTCAGCCTTGTAGTTTTCCATTTTGCCGAATACAAAGTCGCTGTAGTCCTGCTGTATTTTGTTGTAGTCAGGTGTACCTGCGGCGGCAGTTGTTGTTTCAACAGGCTCTGCATCCTTATCAGCGGTTGTAGTTGTGTACTTTACAAGTGTAACTTCGCCTGCATACGGATCAGTAGTTGTTGTGGTAGTTGTTTCGCCTGCGGATGTGGTTGCTGTTGTAGTAGTTGTAGTAACGGTGGTTGTAGTTGTTTCGCCGGCTTCTTCGGCAGCCTTTGCAGCTGCTTCAGCGGCTTTCTTTTCAGACCACTCGTTATACTTGTCCTCGCATTCTGTAAGCTTTGCAAGTTTGAGTTCGTTTGTTTTAGCGGAGTTTATTTCTTTTACATAGCTGTCAACAAGCTTGGTGATCTCCTGTTTTGTATCGGCATCATATTCATTTCCCTCGGAATCAGTGAGTGAAACTGAAAAATACTTGATTCTTGCGGTCTTGTCCTTGAAATATTCCTTCAGATCGTCCTCAGAGCAGCCTTTTTCAGCATCAAGTCCGTAATAGTGCTTGAAAAGAGCCTCCTGTTTATAGGAATTAGCTACCATTGCTCTGATAGATGCTGAACCTACGCCGTTCTTGCTGAACATTTCATTGCCTTCGTTCATCATGGTACGCTCGTCTATTTCATCAAGCTGTTCCTGTGTGAGTTCTTCGCCTATCTTGTCAAATTCAAGTTCGGTTGCAACGAAATCCTTGCAGAAATCAACAGCATTATTCTGTATCCAGTCAGCGGCATCGAGATCGTCAATCTTTGATTTCTTTATGTCTTCAAGTTCAGGATATTCGCCGTTCTGGCTGTAAAGAGTGTATGCTGCGTTGTTGTAGGCGTATATTTCGTTGTATATGAAAACACCTGCCGGTACTTCATATCCGCTTATTGTAAGAGCAGTCTGTGTACCCTTTCCTAATGTGACAGCCTTCGGAGCACTGCATCCTGTTGCTGAAGCTGCGATGGCAAGTGCAGCAGCTGCGGCTGTAAATCTGTAAAATTTATTCATTTATTATTTCCTCCGATTTCAAAAATACGAGAAAAGCTGATAAACCCGATATGAATCAGATAACTATTTTTATCGGCAATTACTCAAATACTGTTATATTATACTATATTATTTTCAATTTGTCTATACCTAAACGAAAATTTTTATCATTCTGTCACTTTTTTTATCTTTTCAGGAAGCTTTTTTCCGACTTTAATGCGGAAATATAAAAAAATAATGTGATTTTTCTTGACTTACGCAGAGAAAAATGATAAAATAACTGTATGTGCATATTTATGTATACAGTCTATTAGTGCTGTAAATCACTAAATCTTGAATTGAGGTGAATTATTTGAAGGTCGAATTGCTTGCCTATACGCCTGAACCTGAAAAGACGGTAGCTACAGCCGCAAAGCTGTGCTATTCATCAAGCGATATCCTTTCACTCAGAGAAGGACTTACCGATGAAAAGATATCTGATTATATCGATATGCTTGTTTCGATAGGCCATGAAAGCGTTATGGAGCACGTAAGCTTTACTTTCGGCATAGAGGGCATTTCCCGTGCCTGTTCGCATCAGCTTGTCCGCCACAGGATCGCTTCTTATTCCCAGAAAAGTCAGCGATATGTCAATGAAAACGGCTTTGACTTCATAACTCCGCCCGCTGTTGAGGCTATTCCCGAGGCAAAATCAGAATTTGACAGGATAATCGCAGAAATAACATCAGGATATGAAAAGGTAGCAGATCTGCTTACCGAGTATCATACAAAACAGCTTGTTTCAGAAGGCAATGACGAAAAAACAGCCGCTTCAAAAGCAAGGAAAATGGCTAATGAAGACGCACGTTTCCTTTTGCCGAATGCCTGCGAGACAAAGATAGTCGTGACAATGAATGTCCGTTCACTTTTCAACTTTTTCCGTCACCGCTGCTGCAATCGTGCCCAGTGGGAGATACGTGCCGTGGCTTGTGAGATGCTTGAACTCTGCCTCGGAGTTGCTCCGCATATTTTCAGTCATGCAGGGCCGTCGTGCGTTGCAGAGGGAAAATGCCCCGAAGGAAAAATGACATGCGGAAAAATGGCAGAAGTAAAGGAACATTTCACAGCCTTAAAAAATCAGTAAACAGAATTTATTCTGCCGTATACGCATATAATAGCACTGATATGCAATTTAAATGAAAGGAAATTTAATATGATATACGCTTTTCTTGCAAACGGTTTTGAAGAAACCGAAGCTATCGCTCCCATTGACCTCCTCAGAAGAAGCGGCAAAGATGTTATTACCGTAGGCGTTGGTGACAGCATTATTGTCGGCTCTCACGGCATCCCTGTTGCTACAGACACAATTGCACAGGAAGTTCCTCTTACAGACGATATCGAAATGATAATCCTGCCGGGCGGTATGCCGGGTACTCTTAATCTTGAAAAGTCAAAGTATGTTCAGGATGCTATCGATTTCTGCGCTGAAAACAACAAATACATAGCCGCTATCTGTGCTGCTCCGTCAATTCTTGGTCACAAGGGACTCCTCAAAGGCAGAACAGCAGTTTGCTATGAAGGTTTTGAGACACAGCTTGACGGTGCTGTTATCGGCAATACATCTGTTGCTGCTGACGGCAATATCATAACCGCAAGAGGTGCAGGCGCTGCAATCGAATTTGGTCTTAAACTTGTTGAGGCTGTCGTTTCCGAAGCTGAAAGCAAACGTCAGAGAAAGGCTATTCTTTGTGACTGATATGGACAGTAAAAAAACATTAAGAAAGAAATTTTCGGAGATACGTGGAAATATTACGGATAAGGCGGCAAAGGATGCCGATATTACCGAGCGCCTTCTTGAAATTGAGGCTGTTCGTGAGGCTGACTGCCTTATGGTATATTCATCATTCGGTTCGGAAGTCGAAACATACGGCATTATCGATGCACTTCTCGGTTCGGATACAAAAATAGCATTTCCAAGATGCAATGATGATGGCACAATGACTTTTCATATTATTGAGTCATATGCCGATCTCCATGAGGGAATGTACCGTATCCGTGAACCCGACAGTTCGCTTCCGCTTGCTGAAATAACAGAAAAGACCGTCTGTCTTATTCCCGGACTTGCCTTTACGGAAAAGGGCGGCAGACTTGGCTACGGCGGCGGCTATTATGACAGATTCCTGAGTGAAAATCCAGATATCCATACCATAGCCCTGTCTTATGAGGCACTTATCGTGGATGAACTGCCGCTTATGCAGCATGACCTTATGGTCAATTCAATCGTAACCGAAGAAAGGACGGTGCTCTGTAATGAGTGAAAACAACAACGACGAGGTTCTTGATGAACTTCTCGATGAGATAGGAGATACCGACGACGAAAATCTCAGGGAAGCCGCACAGCTTCTCAAAGAAACCGCCGCCGATACAGAAACGGAAGTTCCTGATCTCACCGATGACTCCGCCGAAGATGAAGCAGAACAGGATGATATTGAGCCTGATGTATTTGCCGATGATGATGCGGAGGAAGAAGATTATACGGAAGAACCTGATTTTCATGAGGAACGTCCCGTAAGACGTGCTCCTGAAAGACGCAATCCTTCACACGGAAAAAAGAAGAAAAAGAAGAAAAAACGCAGCCGTCTGCCGGGAATACTTATTCTTACCACATTTATCGTTGCGGCTTCGATATGTCTTTCGCTGGTAATAATTGCATTCGGCAAGGATATTCTCGGAATAGGCAAGGATGATACCACACATCTCCTTATTATCCAGGAGGGTGCGTCAACAGATGAAATTGCTGCAATGCTCGAAAACGAAGGCATCATCAGTTCACCTGAATGTTTCAAGCTGTTCTCACGCCTTAGAAAATCAGATAACCTTTATCTTGCAGGCGAACATTTTGTAAGACCGAATATGGCTTATGAAACAATAATTGATGAACTTACCTCTGTTCATGAAGATGAAAAGGTCTCTGTTCAGGTTACTTTCAAAGAAGGCTGGAATCTCTATCAGATAGCAAATGAACTTGAAAAGAATGAAGTATGCAGTGCAAGCGACTTTATCTTCTACTTCAATTCAGGCGGATACGGATTCAGCTTTGAGGACAGGCTTCCTAATGATACCACGCTGAAGCTTAACCGTATGGAGGGCTATGCATTCCCTGATACCTACTTCTTCTATCAGGACATGGATCCTGTTCAGGTATGCCAGAAGATATATCTCAACTTTGAAAACAAGCTTTCAGAAGACAGAATAAAGAAAATGGAAAAGCTCGGACTTTCACTTGATGAGCTTATCACACTTGCTTCTATCGTTCAGGCAGAAGCTCCTGATAAGGACACCATGGTAATGGTTGCTTCAGTATTCTGGAACAGACTCAGAAATGCTGATGTTTTCCCGAAACTTCAGTCTGACCCTACCAAGAACTATGCATATGATGTTGTAAGCCGTCATCTTGAAGTATACGATAAGAATACGGTAGACGCATACGATACCTATCAGAGCGCAGGTCTGCCGCCGGGAGCCATCGGAAATCCGGGACTTGAAGCTATCGATGCTGTTCTCACTGACATGAAAACCAATTATTACTACTTTATGGCTAACATTTATACACTCAGGACCGAGTTCTCTGAAACTCTTGAAGAGCATGAAGCTTATCAGGCAGAGATCGAACAGGAAATGAGAGAGTATGAGGCTTCATCTCAGGCTGCTGAACTTGAAGCTGCCGCACTTGAGGAACAGGCAAATGCAGAACAATAAACTTGAAGTGCTTGCTCCGGCAGGCGATACGGAACGTTTTACTGCCGCTGTGAATTACGGTGCAGATGCCGTATATCTCGGCAGACAACAGTTCGGCATGAGGGCATCACCGCTGAATTTCGACTTTGAACAGCTTTGTGATGCAGTCAGAACGGCGCATGCAAAAGGGATAAAGGTATACCTTACCTGCAATACCCTTCCGAGAAACAGCGAGATACCATTTTTTGAGAAATACGTGCGTGAAGCAGTCGATGCTCAGGTCGATGCAATGATAGTAGCCGACATCGGTCTGCTCATGCTCATAAAGAAATATGCTCCTGATATGGAGATACATATCTCGACACAGACAGGTATCGTGAATTATGTCACAGCACGGGAACTTTACAATATGGGCGCAAAGAGAGTTGTTCTCGCCCGTGAGCTTTGTCTTGACGAGATAGCCGAGATACGTGCTAAAACTTCGCCTGACCTTGATATCGAGGCGTTTGTACACGGTGCTATGTGTGTATCATTTTCCGGAAGATGTCTGCTTTCACAGTATCTTGTAAACCGTGATGCAAACCGTGGAGAATGTGCTCAGCCGTGCAGATGGGGCTATTACCTTATGGAGGAAAAGCGTCCCGGTGAATATTTCCCGATATTTGAGGACGAAAAGGGCACATATATCCTTAATGCAAAGGATATGTGCATGATAGAGCATATTGATAAGCTTGCTCAGGTCGGTGTTACGAGCCTGAAAATCGAGGGACGTGCAAAGTCGGCTTATTATGTGGCAGTTGTTACAAATGCATACAGAATGGCTGTTGACGAGTATTACAAAAATCCTGACAACTTTATTCTTCCCGAATGGATACGTGACGAGGTGTATAAAGTCAGCCACAGGAAATATTCAAACGGCTTTTTCTTCGGCACTCCCGAGCAGTCACAGTATTACGAAAACAGCGGATATATCCGCAATTATGATGTTGTGGCAGTTGTAGAATACTGCGAAAACGGTATGGTATACTGTACACAGCGAAACAAGTTCATGTCAGGTGATACTGTTGAGCTGCTTGCACCTTCACAGAAGCCTGTTGAAATGGTGCTTGATGCACTTTATGATGAAAACGGCGAACTTATCGAAACCGCAAATCATGCAATGATGAAGTTCTCGTTCAGATCAGACAAAATTTTCCCTAACGGCACTGTTATCCGCAAGGAAACGAAATAAAAAAATCTGCTCCCGAGGTCGGAACATCCTTCTTCGGGAGCATCTTATTAAAAGGAGGAATATCCCATGAATGAACGCAATCTCACAATGCTCGTTGATTTCTACGAGCTGACAATGGCAAACGGCTTTTTTGAAAACGGCAGGGGCAATGAAACAGCCTATTTTGATATGTTTTTCAGAAAAGTGCCTGATAACGCAGGATATGCAGTTATGGCAGGCGTACAGCAAGTTATTGAATACCTTGAAAACCTGAAATTCACCAATGATGATATTGAATATCTCCGCAGCAAGAAAATGTTCAGCGAGGATTTCCTCACATATCTTCTGAATTTTGAATTTTCATGTGATGTATGGGCGATTCCCGAGGGTACGCCGATTTTTCCGAATGAGCCGCTCATTACCGTAAAAGGCCCTGCAATGCAGGCGCAGTTTATCGAGACAATGATACTTCTTACTGTAAATCATCAGAGCCTTATCGCTACAAAGGCAAACCGAATAGTTGAAGCTGCTCAGGGCAGACCTGTAATGGAATTCGGTTCAAGACGTGCGCAGGGCTATGACGGCGCTGTTTACGGCGCTCGTGCGGCATATATAGGCGGCTGTGCAGGTACGGCGTGTACCATATCCGACCGTGATTTCGGAGTATCTGCTCTCGGTACAATGGCACACAGCTGGGTTCAGCTTTTTCCTGATGAACTTGAGGCGTTCCGTGCATATGCAAAGGTATATCCAGACAGCTGTACTCTGCTCATTGATACTTACAGCGTACTGAAATCAGGCGTACCGAATGCAATTACAGTATTCAAGGAGCTTGAAGCGCAGGGACACAAGGGCGTTGGTGTACGTATTGACAGCGGCGATATTGCATATCTTTCCAAGAAAGCAAGGAAAATGTTTGATGAGGCAGGTCTTGGCTATATAAAGATAGTTGCATCGAATTCACTTGATGAATTCATAATCCGTGACCTTATCATGCAGGGAGCGGCAGTTGACAGCTTCGGAGTAGGCGAAAGACTTGTAACTTCAAAATCCGAGCCTGTTTTCGGCGGTGTATACAAGCTTGCCGCAGTTGAGGAAAACGGCGAAATAATTCCGAAAATCAAGATATCCGAAAACGTAGTCAAAATAACGAATCCGTCATACAAAGAAGTATGGAGACTTTTCGATAATGCAAGCGGCAAGGCAGTTGCAGATGTTATCACGCTTGCAGGCGAGGAGATAGACAATACAAAGCCGTATACGATATTTGATCCCGAGCAGACCTATAAGAGAACCACTCTTACCGATTTTACGCCACGCAAACTTCAGGTTCAGATTTTCAGAAGCGGAAAATGCGTATATCAGTCGCCTGATATTGAATCTATCAGGAAATACTGCAAGGAACAGCTTGATACTATATGGGATGAGGTAAAGCGTTTTGAGAATCCGCATGAATATTATGTTGATCTCTCACAGCCCCTCTGGAATCTGAAGAATCAGCTTCTTTCAGAGCATTTCAGCAGATAATAATACCGCACAAAGTAACAGCGGTACTTATATAGAAGTTTTACTCTTTATCGGGGAAAACCTTTCTGAGGAAAGGTTC
>JAZUGG010000067.1:0-46582 GCA_045641105.1 Ruminococcus sp.
CAAAAGGGTTTCCCTCAATAAAAAACGACAATATCTGTAAGAACAACGCTGATACACAGCATTTTTTATTTGAAAAGAATTATCATGAATTGTGATACGAGGACTACTGAGATGAGTGCTACAGGATATGTAGCGGCATAGGCAGCAGCGACATTTTCTGTGCCTGCGGTACTGATGAGTGTGCCAAGTGCAGGTGTTGAAGTCATACCGCCTGTGATAGAACCGAGGTTATTAAGGAGACTGAGTTTCAGTACATACTTTGCAAACAGGAAGCCGATGATCATCGGTACGATCGTCATAATAATTCCATAGATGAAATATACTGCGTTGAAGTATTCGATGAATTTTGCACCGCCTGAAACGCCTGCGCCGATAAGGAAGAACATAAGACCAAGTTCACGGAAAACCTTGAGAGTGCTGTCCTTCGGCATTATTGAAAGCTTGCCGCATTTACCGAAATGACCGAAAACAAGTGATGCAAGCAGACAGCCGCCTGTTGTGGAGAGTGAGAAATTCTTGAATTTGAATGAACCAAGTACGATTCCGATAACTGCTGCAAGTGCAAAAGGCATGATTCCGAAGCTGTCCATTTCGATAAGCTTTTCGGAGTCATTTTTCTTTTTGTTCTTTGAATCAGCGGCAATGAGAAGTTCACGTTCCTTTTTCATGTCAGCTTTCAGTATCTTAGGTATTATCTGAACAAAAAGTACAACACCTACAACGCCGAAAATATAGGCAATAGCGTAACCAACGGAAACAACGCTCTGAAGTTCATCTGTTACAACAGCATCCTTTGTTGCTGAAAATCCCGGTGTGCTTGTAAGCGCACCTGAAAGAATACCCGTAAGCATTGCAGTAAATTCGCCGCTTGAAAGGTCTGTGAAATTGCGTCCTACAACTATACAGCCTGCACACGCAAGACCGCCGCTTAAAATAATGATGACCGCAAGCAGAACATACGACTTGAAGTTCTTTTTGAAGTTGCCGAAAAAGCCTGGACCTGCGATAAATCCTACCGCCGTAACGAATAGTATAAGTCCGAGTGTCTCGACAATTTTCAGCGCATTCTTGATAAATTCCGCATTCATTTCCGTTGAAAGCTTGTCATAGAAGAAACAGCCGTAAAGCAGTGCTACTATGAATACTCCTGCCGTACCCAGTGAAACGCCTTTGATGCTTATTCTTCCAAGGATATATCCTACTGCTGATACTGCAAGTACGGATATCAGAAGAAATGTTACACCATGAATGGAAAGTATTCCATTAAAAAAGTCCATTAATATCACTTTTCTTTCTTAAAAATTTATAATCAGTACACATGAAACTGCGTACCATTATGCATGAAATCGGGATGCCTTTCGGGGCATCCCATTATTTTTATTTGCTTTTCCTTGCATATTTCGGAAGAAGCATTGGTGAGACTGTATCACTGATGATACCTGCCGAATCAAGCTCTTTACTGAATTTCTCAATATGGTCAAGTGTAAGCTTTTCAGGAACAGCAGTCTGCTTTGACTTTGCGGCTGCATTCATGCCTGCATTGCGTCCGAAAACGATAACATCAAGCAGTGAATTGCCCATAAGTCTGTTTCTGCCGTGGATACCGCCTGCAACTTCGCCTGCCGCATAGAGATTCTCTACGTCAGTTGAACAGTCAACCGAAATATTCAGTCCGCCGTTCTGATAGTGCAGTGTCGGGTAAACAAGAATAGGTTCCTTGCGGATATCTATGCCGTATTTGCCGAACATTCTCAACATTGCAGGGATGCGCTTTTCAATAGTGCCTTCGCCGTGCTTGTACTCTATCATAGGAGTGTCAAGCCATACTGCCTTTCCGAGATTTGTCTCAACGCCCTTGTCTCGTGCAGTGCATTCACGGATAATTGAAGCGGCTGTAACATCTCGTGTTTCAAGAGGATGCATGAATACATCACCGTCAATATTTACAAGCTTTGCGCCGAGTGAACGTACCTTTTCCGTAACGAGTGCGCCGAATATCTGTTCAGGATAACCTGTACCTGTCGGATGATACTGTAATGTATCGGCATACAGCAGACTTGCACCAACTCTGTAGCCGAGGATAAGTCCGTCAGCAGTTGCGCCGTAGTGATTGGAAGTCGGGAAGCCCTGATAGTGAAGTCTGCCTGCACCGCCTGTAGCAATAATAACAGTCTTTGCCCTTGCAACAAGAAGTTCCTTTGTTTCCATGTTCATGAGAACTGCGCCTGCGGCTTTGCCGTTTCCGTCAATTATTATCTCAACTGCGGCTGTAAAGTCAACCACTGGTATTCCACGGTTGATAACTTCATCACGGAGAGTTCTCATTATCTCTGGGCCTGAATAGTCCTTTGCGGCGTGCATACGCTTACGGGAAGTTCCGCCGCCGTGAGTTGTAACCATTGTACCGTCAGGCTCTTTGTCAAATTCAACACCGAGTTTGTTGAGCCACTGGATAGCCTCAGGAGCTTTGGTTACAAGCTTGTTTACAAGTTCCGGCTTTGCTGCAAAATGTCCGCCGCCGAATGCATCAATAAAGTGTATTGCAGGTGAATCATTAGGCTTGTCAGCAGCCTGAATGCCGCCTTCTGCCATCATTGTATTGGCATCACCGATACGGAGCTTTGTGACGATCATAGCCTTTGCGCCTGCCTCGTCAGCCTC
Organism: Ruminococcus sp.; assembly: GCA_045641105.1. GTDB lineage: Bacteria > Bacillota > Clostridia > Oscillospirales > Ruminococcaceae > Ruminococcus. The sequence goes on from JAZUGG010000067.1 coordinate 2,662, forward strand.
TATTGCGGCAGATGCACCTGCACCGCCGCCGCCGATTATGAGTACATCGGTATCATAATCAGGAGCATCAAGGTCAACATCAGATGCTGAAATTCTGCTTTTGCCCTGTAAAAGTTCTGCAAGCTGTGTAGGCACTTTATCGCCCTTGTTCACGCCTGCGGTAAGAACTGTGAATTCATTTTCCTTATAGTCAGGATGAAATTCAGCAAGGAGGGCGTCTTTTTCATCAGCGGTCATTCTTTCAGGCTCAAGGTCTGCATTTGCCGCTCTTTTTTCTGCAACGATCTTTGCAAGTTCGTTCAGTTTATCGATCTTATACATCTCTGATCCCCCCTTACTTCTCGATATCACGGTGATTGTACATTTCTTTCAGCTCATCAACGCTGTCAACTGCCTTTGCCATGAGTTCAGCCATTTTCTCGTCAAAAATGCCCTCATTGACCTCGTTTACACGGTCTGAAAGATGCTGACATTCAGGAGCGATGTACTTTCCGTTAAGTCGTCTTGCAAGCATTGCTACCTGCGGATGTGAGATGCCTGCCGGACAGCGTGATGAACATACTCCGCACATTACGCAGTCAAATGATTCATCAGCACACTTGTCATACTCGCCTCTCTGTGCATACGCTATGTACTGCATTACATTAAGCTCCTGTGTACAAGCCTTCGTACACGCATTGCAGCCGATACAGCTGTATATCTCAGGATAAAGCTGCATCATTATCTGCTGAGTCGGCTTTATCTCCTCTATTTCGTATACTCTCTTTTCAAGCGGGAAGAACGGCAGTGTGGCAATATACATACCCTCAGCTATCTCAGTCTGGCACGCAAGACAGCCGTGAAGCTGAGTTTCACCCTTTATTCTGTAGATCGTTGCACACGCTCCGCAGAAACCGTTTCGGCAGCCGCAGCCCCTTACAAGCTCATAGCCTGCATATTCCATGGCTGTCATAATCGTAAGTCCTGACGGCACCTGATATTTCTTGCCGAACAGGTATATATTCAACATTTTTTCCATGTTATGTGCTCCTTATCATCAATATTCATCAGGAAGTTCATCAAGCTGGTCAAAACGGAATACAGGGCCGTCCTTGCAGACATACTTGTTTCCGATATTGCATCGTCCGCACTTGCCGACTCCGCACTTCATGCGAAGTTCCATAGTTGTATAGACCTGTGTTTCCCTGAAGCCAAGCTCTTTCAGACCTGCAAGGGTGAACTTTATCATGATCGGAGGGCCACAGATAAGAACAGTTTTGCTTATTGACGGTTCAAGCTCCTTGACATAATTCGGAACGAAGCCCACATGACCGTCCCAGCCTTCCTGCGGATTGTCTATGGTGAGATTTACCTGAATGCCGTCATCTGCAAGCCATTCATCAATAATTTCCTGATAATCAACAAAGTCATCCTTTGAGCGTGAGCCGTAGATTATCTGGACATCACCGTAATCTGCCCTGTTTGCACGGACATAGTTGATAACGGAACGAAGCGGCGCAAGACCGATACCGCCTGCGATAAACAGGAGGTCTTTGCCTTTGAGGTCACTGTCAACAGGGAAATAATTACCGTACGGGCCTCTTATGGTTATCTGCTGACCTACGTCCATAGCATGGAGCCATGTTGTGAGACAGCCGCATTTTTTAATGCTGAACTCCATATATTCCTTGTTTGTAGGCGAAGATGTGATTGAGAACATAGCCTCCCCTACTCCCGGAATTGACAGCATTGCGCACTGTCCCGGCATATGCTCAAAAACCTTGCCGCCGTCAGGGGAAACTACCCTGAAAGTCTTTACATCGGGAGTATCCTGCCTGATATCGGTAACTACTCCGATATATGGGATCAATGTATCGTTGTTCATCACTTTACCTCCAATGCTTTCATGACTTTGACGATATTCATGGATATCGGACACTTTGAAAGGCATCTTCCGCATCCGACACAGCCGAATTCTCCGCTGTTGTTTGCAGGAAAATATACAAGCTTGTGCATGAAGCGCTGACGGAAGCGTTCTTTCTGTGTAAGTCTCGGATTGCCGTGAGCCATTTTTGTAAATTCTGAATACATACATGAATCCCAGCAGCGGAAACGCTTAATGCCGTGACCTGTATCAAAATCCCTGATATCATAGCACTGACAGGTAGGACATACAAATGTACATGTACCACAGCCGAGACATGATTCGGAAAGCTCTGCCCATTTATCGGAATTGAAAAGTTCATTCAGCTTATCGCCGCCGAAAGACTCTGTTGAAAGTCCTGCAAGCGGAAGTCTGCCGAGAATTTCTTTTGTTTTTGACTGAACAGCGTCAAGTTTTGCTGTATCGCCTTCTTCAAGAAGTGATGCTATACTGTCAATGAATGCCTTTCCTTTTTCGGTAACAGCTTTGAAGAAATAATTTTCGCCGTCATCATAACATACTGCATCGCCTTCCGGTTCAGTTGCATCAATACCGAAAATTCCGCAGAAACAAGTCTCCGACGGGCGTGTGCATGCCATTGAAACTATAGTGCCGTGTTCACGTCTGTTCTGATAAAAAGTATCAACAGGTTCAGCAAGGAACACCTTGTCAAGTATTGAAAAGCTTCTTGCATCACAGGCACGTACTCCAAAAACAACGAAATCTTCGCTTTCCTCTCGCACGTCAATGACTTCAATCTTCTTTCCTTCCATTTTAAATTCAGCAAGATTTTCAGTCTGCGGAAAGAAGAAATCCTTAGCACTTCTGACTGTATTCAGGTTATTGCTGAGTATCATGCCGCTTTCATATTTTTTATATTCTGATGCTCCGTCACTTCTGTCAACGGGAATATAAAGTGTCTGACTGTTTGAAACAGCCTCGAAAACTTTATTTAATCTTGATCTTGCAATTTTCAGCATCACTCAGCTCCCCTTTCATGAACAACAGACGGCTCGCAGTCATCCTTGGTATAATTCGTAAGAGGTGCTCTTGACTCTGTATCCGCACCAGCCTGATATTCGCCGTAAAGCTCGTTGATGTCCTTAATGAACTTCCTGTTCAGAAGATGAAGCGGAATATTCTGCGGACACACTCTTGAACATTCGCCGCAGTCTGTACATCTTCCTGCAACATGGAATGCACGGATAATATGGAACATATTCTCCTCAAAACTATCAGATGCAGCCTTGTTCTGCACACCTGAATCCGGATTATCAAACACGCACTGTTCACAGGTACACGCAGGGCACATATTGCGGCAGGCGTTGCATCTTATGCATTTTGAAAGCTGTTCTCTCCAGAAGTCAAAACGCTCCTCAGATGACATATTTTCAAGCTTTTCAACCATATCAAAGCGGTTGGAATCAAGGATATCTCCATCCTCGCCGATAAGCTCGTCATATACAGCGTGCTTCTTGCTCTTGCAGCTTTCGCATTTGGTGCATATCGCCTCATAGAACGGCATTGTTTCATTGCCGTAAAGAGTTTCTATTTTAAGAGTATAATTTTCATTTTTTACGCTGAGAATGCCTGTTATGCCCTTTGCCTTTATCTTTTCGATATCAAGCTTAGGGCCTCCCGGTATACCGATAACATAGACATTTTCACGCTTTATTCTGTGTTCCTTGATAAGCTGATTGAGACTGTATGTGTCGCACGGTTTAAGGAATGCAAGTACTCTGCCTTCCTTTTTTGTCTCTTTTACAAGATATTTTGAAACGTTGGCAGCTGTGAAATCATCATATACAAAATCATTGTCAAGCTCGTCAGCTGTTTCAAATACGGCAGGAGTGATATCATACGCAAATTCGCCCTTTTTCCAGCCGATCACACGATTTACACTGCCGTCTGCAAGCAGTTCCTTTGCTCTTTTTATCATTGCTTCCTGCATCGTAAATCCTCCAGTCTGCGGTTTGGTCCGAGTTTTTTCACAGCGGCTGTGAATTCTTCCATTGTTTCGGCAAATTTAGCGCCTTCAGCAGCCGATACCCACTCAACTCTCGTTCTGTCACGCTCTATTCCGAGAAAATCAAGCATACTGAAAAGAAGTGTCATGCGGCGGCGGGCATAGTAATTGCCTGATGTATAATGGCAGTCTCCAGGGTGACAGCCGCACATGATAACGCCGTCAGCGCCTCTCTGGAATGCCCTTAAAATGAACATGGGATTTACTCTGCATGAGCAAGGTACTCTGATTATCTTTACGTTTGACGGGTAGTTAAGTCTGTTTGTACCCGACAGGTCAGCGCCTGCATACGAACACCAGTTGCAGCAGAATGCAACTATTACAGGCTCAAATTCTTTATTTTCGTTTACTTGCATATTGCATCTACCTCCGCCATGATCTGTCTTGATGAGAAGCCGCTGAGATCCATTGCTCCCGACGGACAGGCTACCGTACAAGCACCGCAGCCCTGACATACGGCAGGATTTACGCTTGCTACACGGCGTATTGCTGTAGTTCTGTCAGGCATTCTGAATTCCTTGTCCTGATATGTTATAGCACCGTAAGGACAAACCTTTTCGCATGAAGAACAGCCGTTGCACATCATCTCATCTGAATGTGCTACACATGGATTGCAGGTTATGCTGTTCTTGCAGAGAAGTCCGATAGCCTTTGCAGCAGCGGCACTTGCCTGAGCAACTGTTTCAGGAATATCTTTTGGTCCCTGACAGGCTCCCGAAAGGAAGATACCTGCGGTTGCACTCTCTACAGGACGGAGTTTCGGATGAGCCTCGGTGAAGAAGTCATTCGTATCCATCTGTGTTGTCAGCATGGTTGCAAGCGGACGTGCTGTCTCGTCAGGCTCAATAGCTGTCGCAAGCACTACCATATCCGCATCGATATGAAGCTGTTCATTTGAAAGAAGATCGGATGCCTGAACATCGATAGTACCGTCAGTCTTCGGTGTAACCTTGCCGACCATACCCTTGATGTAGTGAACATTGTACTGTTCAACTGCACGGCGGTAGAATTCGTCAAAGTTCTTGCCCGGTGTACGGACATCAATATAAAAGACATATACTTCTGTATCAGGATATTTTTCACGGATAAGCATTGCATGCTTTGCGGTATACATACAGCATATCTTAGAACAGTAAGGCTTGCCCTTTCCGTCATCACATCTTGAACCTACGCACTGTACGAATACTATTTTATGAGGATGTGTCTTGTCGGAAGGTCTTAGCAATGTGCCGCCGTTCGGACCTGCGGCATTCATAAGCCTTTCAAGTTCAAGAGATGTTACCACATCAGCGCACTGACTGTAGGCGAATTCGTCATATTTTACAGGCTTTATCGGCTCAAATCCTGTAGCTACGATGATAGCACCGTATTTTTCCTCAATAAAGCGATCTGTCTGGGTGTAATCTATAGCACCTGCGGAGCATACCTTTGAGCACACGCCGCACTTGCCGTTTTTCAGCATATTGCAGTAATCAGGATCAATTGAAGCGACCTTCGGAACAGCCTGAGCAAACGGAATTGAGATAGCACGCTTCATGTCAAGTCCGAGATTGAATTCATTCGGCACATTCTTCACAGGACATTTTTCCGTACACAGACCGCAGCCTGTACATTTTGTCTCGTCAACAAAACGTGCCTTACGCTTTATCTTTACTGAGAAATTTCCCACAAATCCTTTAACTTCGCATACCTCGCTGTATGAATAAATAGTGATCTTCTCATTCTGTGAAGCCTCTACCATTTTCGGTGTAAGAATACAGGCGGCGCAGTCAAGTGTAGGGAATGTCTTATCTATCTGAGCCATTTTTCCGCCGATAGTCGGACGTTTCTCAACGATATCCACTTCAAAGCCTGCCTCTGCGATATCAAGTGCAGTCTGGATACCTGCAATACCTCCGCCGATAACGAGTGCTCTCTTTGCTACAGGACTTTCTCCTGCGGTAAGCGGTGCATTCAGGTGAACCTTGGCAATTGCTGCTCTGCCGAGTATCACGGCTTTTTCCGTAGCTGATGCGATCTCCTTATGTATCCATGAACACTGCTCACGGATATTGGCTATCTCGACCATATACGGATTCAGACCTGCGGACTGGGCAGCCTTTCGGAAGGTATTCTCATGCATTCTTGGTGAACATGAACAGATAACAACGCCTGTGAGATTATGCTCCTTAATGGCATTCTTCACAAGATTCTGTCCGGATTCAGAACACATATACTGGTAATCCTGAGAGACAACTACGCCTGCCTCATGGCTGAGTGCCTCTGCAACTGCCTTAACATCGACTGTTGCGGCGATATTAGTACCGCAGTGGCAGACAAAAACTCCTATTCTCTGCATAGTATATCTCCTCCTTACTTTGTATATTTTCTTAATGCAGTAACAATGGCTTGCTGAGGAAGATCATCATCGAGCATAGCCGGTATCTGTTCAGGCAGAAGGTGATTTCCACCCTGTCTGCGTACAGCCGCAAGACGTACAGCTTCAACTACCTTTGCAGGCTCAACTCCTCTTGGGCATCTTTCCACGCAGGCAAAACAGGTCAGACACTTGTAAAGGGATTCAGAGTCAAGAAGCGGCTCGATATTTCCCTTCTCGACCATGTAAACGAACTGATGCGGATGATATTCCATTTCGCCGTATGACGGACACGCTGCAGAACATTTTCCGCATCTCATGCATTTCAGAACGTTGACTCCGCTTGAACGGAGAACCTGTTCCTGTAAATTTTTATTCATTGTTCTCCTCCCTTACGCCGAGAGCCTCTGCAAGAAGTTCTGTGAAGTAGTAAACAGGCATATCCGAGCCCGAATTCTTTTTCAGGTTGTACAGGCAAAGCGGACAGGCTGTAATAAGCATTTCTGCGCCGTGTGACTGAGCAGATTCCATAATGGTACTGCTGCGTTTCTGAGCCTGAGCTTTATCCTCCATAGTAATGTATCCGCCGCAGCACTCGTTTCTCTGTGCATAGATAACAGGAGTTCCACCGATAGCCCTGATAAAATCTTCCATAATAGCCGGATTTTCAGGATCATCCATTGCAAGTGCCTTGCTCGGGCGAAGAAGCAGACAGCCATAATATGCAGCAATTTTTCTGCCTGTGAATGGTTTTACAACTTTTTTTGCAAGTTCATCAAATCCCACAACATCACGGAGAAGTTCCAGATAATGATATACCGTGGTCTCACCGTTATACGGCTCATCAAGACCGAGATAATTATTTACTTTCTGAGCCATGTCTGCATCACGGGAAATATCATAATTTGTCTGTTTTATGACATTGTGGCAGGCTGAACATACCGTAACAAGGGAATTTCCGTTTGATTTTGCGGAATTGAGCACTCTTACCGCAGAAAGCTTTGTAGCAATTTCATCTTTAGCTGTTGTATATGCTCCGCCGCAGCACTGCCAGTCGGCAGGTTCTTCAAGAACAATGCCGAGAGCCTTTGCGGAGGCTCTTGCGTAATTATCGAGGTCTTTCGCTTTGGTTCTCAGCGTACAGCCCGGATAATATGTGAAAGTTTCCATATATTCGCTTCCTTTCAAAAGATATCATACCATTTTTTCGGGACGAACTATCCTGTCAAATTCCTCTCCTGAAAGAAAACCGAGTTTTTCAACGGCTTCTCTCAGTGTGATGTTTTCCCTGAATGCAAGTTTTGCGGTTTTAGCCGCATTTTCATATCCTATATACGGATTAAGTGCAGTTACGAGCATCAGCGAATTTGTAACGTTGAACTGCATCTTTTCCTTGTTTGCCTTTATTCCGACAGCACAGTTCTTATTGAATGAAGTAAGCGACTCAGCAATAAGGCGTGCAGACTGGAGGAAATTGTATGCGATGACAGGCATGAACACATTAAGTTCAAAATTACCCTGTGAAGCAGCAAATCCGACTGCGGCATCATTTCCCATAACCTGAACAGCAACCATTGTCATCTGTTCACACTGTGTCGGATTGACCTTTCCGGGCATTATGGAAGAACCGGGTTCATTTTCGGGAATGGTTATCTCTCCGAAACCGTTTCTTGGCCCTGATGCAAGCCATCTCACATCATTTGCAATTTTCATCATATCAGCCGCAAGTCCCTTTAATGCTCCGTGAGCGAAAACAATTTCGTCCTTTGATGTAAGCGAATGGAACTTGTTTGGTGATGTGACAAAATTTCTGCCCGTAAGTTCGCCGATTTTCAGGGCGACTTTTTCGGCAAAGCCTTTCGGAGCGTTCAGTCCTGTACCTACGGCAGTACCGCCGAGGGCAAGTTCTTTAAGTTCATCACAGGCAAGCAGAATAAAATGTCTGTCCTTTTCAAGAGACGTTCTCCAACCGCTTATTTCCTGTGAGAATTTTATCGGAATTGCATCCTGAAGATGTGTGCGTCCGCTTTTGATAATACATTCATTTTCCTTTTCAAGGCGTGAAAATGTGGCAATAAGTTCATCAAGAGCGGGTATTACCCTGTCCTCTATCACAAGGACTGAGGCTATATGCAGAGCAGTCGGAAATGTATCATTTGACGACTGGCTCATATTTATGTCATCATTGGGGTGAAGCAGTTTTTTCCCTGCGATCTCATTTCCTCTGTTGGCAATGACCTCGTTGGTATTCATATTTGACTGAGTACCGCTGCCTGTCTGCCATACTACAAGCGGAAAATGCTCGTTAAGGCTTCCGCTTATAATCTCATCACAGACCTGAGTAATAGCCTCAAGCTTTTCATCTGTCATTTTTGAAGGGTTCATTTCATGATTGACAAGTGCGGCTGCTTTTTTAAGAATACCGAAAGCGTATGTTATCTCTCTCGGCATTGTTTCAAGTCCCACACCAATCAGAAAATTCTCATGGCTTCTTTCGGTCTGGGCAGCCCAGTATTTATCCGCCGGTACTCGTATCTCTCCCATAGAATCGTGTTCGATGCGATAATCCATAGTATTCACTCCAATTTCCGAACCGTCATAAGCGGTTCTGTATTCTGTCTGAATATTCAGGCAGATATGCCGCGCTATCCCCTGCAGCAGCATACACATTAAGTATACATTATTATTGGAATAAATTCAAATTCACTTTAAGAATATTGCTATTCTCATAATGATATCTAATTAACAATCATAATGTAACTGTCAATTTGAGAATATTACCCTTCTCAATATTCAAAGATTTATATGTGCGCTTTTTATTAGAGAGAAAACAGGATTTTTTATATAAAAATTGTCCCTGCATAAACAAACACCGATTTTATGGAGTTTATTTCTTGATATTAAATTGTATTTTCGGTTAATAATATAAATAATAAATCAAACCGTGTTAAATTCTGATTTAAAATACTTAAAAAAGACTAATTTGAGGCATACGATACCGGAATGAGATGATTCAGAAAAATATATGTCTGACGAACAGCTTGACAATAAATTCACATTCTTTTTAACGGAAATTGCCGCAGGCATAATAACCTGCGGCGAAAAAATTATTCTGTTGGCTTTAATCCGTTCTCCAGCGTATTAAGCCTGTACGATAAAGTTGTAAGACTGTCTCCGAGGTGAACATTTTCAACAGCAATATTTTCGTGATTTACACGAATATCATAGTGGGTAAAGTTCCAGAACGCCTTGATACCGCATGAGATAAGTCTGTCTACCGTTTTTTCAGCAGCAGTAACAGGAATACAGAGAATAGCTGCAACAGGTTTGTTTTTTTCACAGAATTCTTCAAGTTCATCAAGATGCTGTACTTTCAGTTCACCGATCTCTTTGCCGACAAGATCGGGATTGGCGTCAAATGCGCCTACAAGCTCAAATCCCTTGTTCTGAAATTCAAGGTGTGATGCAATTGCTGTACCTAGGTTGCCGACACCGAGAATGATCATTGGTGTTCTGATGTTAAGGCCGAGTATTTTGCCAATCTCAAATCTGAGGTCGCTTACGTTGTAGCCATAGCCTTGCTGACCGAACTCACCGAAACAGTTGAAATCCTGACGGATCTGTGATGCGGTCAGTCCCATTTTTTCAGAGAGTTCTCTCGATGAAATGCGGATATAGCCGTTATTTTCAAGTTCACCAAGAAAACGATAATATCTTGGCAAACGTCTGATTACTGAGTTTGATATGGAGTCCTTTGACATTGGAATATGCCCTTCTCTCTCTAATATTTGCCTGAGCGGCTATTACATTAATTTGTCAAGTCTTGTCTTGATTTCGTCAAGGAATGTCTTTGAGTCAACTTTTTTCTTGTTATCAAGCTTTGAGATAAGATAAAGGTCGCCTGTCATAACGCCTTCTTCAATTGTCTGGATAGTAGCCTTTTCAAGCTTGTCAGCAAATTCGCAGAGTTCAGGTGTACCGTCAAGTTCTCCCCTCTTTCTGAGAGCACCGCTCCATGCAAAAATAGTAGCAACAGAGTTTGTTGATGTTTCCTCTCCTTTGAGGTATTTGTAGTAGTGACGCTGAACAGTACCGTGTGCAGCTTCATATTCATAAAGACCGTCTGGTGAAACGAGAACGGATGTCATCATTGCAAGGCTGCCGTAAGCTGTTGAAACCATGTCCGACATAACATCTCCGTCATAGTTCTTGCAAGCCCAGATATATCCGCCGTTTGAACGGATAACTCTTGCTACAGCGTCATCAATGAGTGTATAGAAATATGTAATGCCTGCGGCTTCATATTTTTCCTTATATTCGTTGTCATATATCTCCTGGAAAATGTCCTTGAAGCGGTGGTCATATTTTTTTGAGATAGTGTCCTTTGAAGCAAACCATACGTCCTGTTTAAGGTCAAGGCCATAGTTAAGACAAGCTCTTGCAAAGCCTGCGATAGACTGGTCGAGGTTGTGAAGTCCCTGAATAATGCCGTCGCACTTTGTGAAATCGTGGATAAGCTCTCTTGTTTCGTTGCCGTCCTTGTCTGTTACAACAAGTTCAGCCTTGCTTCCCTGTGCTACACGCATTTCAGTGTTCTTGTAAACATCGCCGTATGCATGACGTGCAATAGTGATAGGCTTTGTCCATGTCGGGATATAAGGCTCAATTCCCTTTACGATGATAGGTGTACGGAATACTGTACCGTCAAGTGCAGCACGGATAGTTCCGTTTGGTGACTTCCACATCTGTGTGAGGTTGTATTCAGGCATTCTTGCTGCGTTTGGTGTGATAGTAGCACACTTTACAGCAACGCCGTACTTCTTTGTAGCCTCTGCGGAATCAATTGTGACCTGATCCTTTGTAGCCTCACGGTTTTTGAGTCCAAGGTCATAATATTCTGTATTAAGCTCTACATATGGTTCAAGGAGTGTTTCCTTTATCCACTGCCAGAGTATTCTTGTCATCTCATCTCCGTCCATTTCGACGAGAGGAGTTTTCATTATAATTTTAGACATATAAATATCTCCTTTACAAATGCTGATAATTTATATTATCGGTTTAATAAGCAGTATCAGAAAAACAGAAAACAGAATAAGTCCTGTTATATCAACGATTTTCTGGAAACCTGACCATTTACTGCTTTTGATATGCCTGTACATATTTATTCCCCAGAATACAAGCATCAGGAATATGAAAAAAATAAAAAGTTCTATTAATCCTAACATAATAACATTTCAAGGTACAAAGCCGGTTTATGTACTTTACGCAGTTCAGTATAATATGGTCAATAATAAAAAAATCACTATTAAAGGCAAAATAACAACTATGCTTCTTATAAAAGCGTATTTCCATTCAAGATTTTTTTTGAAGTGATTATTAAAAGTACCGGATAAAAAAGCAAACACCACGCCAAATACAAAATATTCAGCAGACATAGTATGCTCACCGCCAAATAGTCTTGCCATGGCACAGCCTGTCAATGCTCCCGCCAGATATGGAAGGAGCATTATCAGTGCCACGTCTGAAGTATCGTTATGTCTGTGAAAGTTGTTACTCTGACTTATGGCTTGATTTTCCTTAATGCTATAATCAGTAAAAATATCCTGTATAACTTCTTTTACTTCACCTGAAAGTGAATTATCCCTATTTTTCATAAAAAATACCCCATGAGCGCTTTATCGGTATTAATATCTTACCCCGGATCCGATTATGCGCCCGTATATTACTTCATTGATTCTCTTGTATAGTCAAGCAGACCGCCTGCAAGCATGATATCCTTTGTACGTCCTGAAAGCTCACAAAGTACAGGAATTTCCTTACCATTGGTCTTGTTGAGCACTGTAAGCTGTGTCTGTCCTGCCTCAACAGCCTTTCTTACATCAGCAAGAACAAGCTGATCGCCCTGTGCAATTGAATCATAGTCAGATTCATTTACAAATGTAAGCGGAAGAATACCTGCATTAATAAGGTTTGCTCTATGTATTCTTGCGAATGACTTTACAAGAACTGCCTTTACGCCAAGATAAAGAGGTGCAAGTGCTGCATGTTCTCTTGATGAGCCCTGACCGTAGTTTGAACCGCCGACAATAATGCTCTTGCCAAGTGACTTTGCTCTCTCAGGGAAAGCCTCATCGCATACAGCAAAGCAGTACTGTGAGATCTTCGGAACATTTGAACGGAGCGGAAGTATCTTTGCACCCGCAGGCATAATGTGGTCGGTTGTAATGTTGTCGCCGACTTTGAGTGAAACAGGTGCATCAATTGTTTCAAGAAGCGGAGCTGTTTCAGGATACGGCATAATATTTGGACCACGGAGTATCTCAACGCTGTCCATATCTGCCTCAGCAACAGGAGGCACTACCATATTGTCGTTTATAGTGAATATCTCAGGAAGCTTGAATTCAGGCATATCGCCAAGCTCTCTCGGATCTGTGAGATAGCCTGTAAGTGCGGATGCAGCTGCCATTTCAGGTGATACAAGATATATCTGACCGTCCTTTGTTCCGGAACGTCCTTCAAAGTTTCTGTTGAAGGTACGGAGTGAGATACCCTTTGAGTTAGGTGACTGTCCCATGCCGATACACGGACCGCAGGCACTTTCAAGGATTCTTGCGCCTGCCTCGATGAGGTCTGAAAGAGCGCCGTTCTGAGCAAGCATATTGAGAACCTGTTTTGAACCCGGAGCAATTGCAAGTGAAACATCAGGGTTAACAGTCTTGCCCTTTAAGATATGTGCTACCTTGAGCATATCAAGGAGTGATGAGTTTGTGCATGAACCAATGCAGACCTGATCGATCTTGAGTCTGCCTATCTCCTCAACGCTCTTTACGTTGTCCGGAGAATGAGGACAAGCTGCAAGAGGAACGAGCTTGCTGAGGTCGATCGTAAGTTCTTCATCATACACAGCATCTTCATCAGCTGCAAGAGGTGTCCATACTTCTTCACGCTGCTGTGCTTTGAGGAACTTCTTTGTGATCTCGTCTGACGGGAATATAGATGTTGTAGCACCAAGTTCTGCACCCATGTTTGTGATAGTTGCTCTTTCTGGAACGGAGAGTGTCTTTACGCCTTCGCCGACATACTCAATTACCTTGCCAACGCCGCCCTTAACTGAAAGTCTGCGGAGAACTTCAAGTATAACGTCCTTTGCAGCTACCCATGGCTGGAGTTTGCCTGTAAGTTCAACCTTGACAACCTTCGGACAGGTGATGTAGTATGCGCCGCCGCCCATTGCAACTGCAACGTCAAGTCCGCCTGCGCCGATAGCGATCATGCCGATACCGCCGCCTGTAGGAGTGTGGCTGTCAGAGCCGATGAGTGTCTTGCCAGGAACACCGAATCTTTCAAGGTGAACCTGATGACAGATACCATTTCCCGGACGTGAGAAATATATGCCGTGCTTCTTTGCAACGCTGCCGATAAATCTGTGGTCGTCAGCATTTTCAAAGCCGTTCTGGAGTGTATTGTGGTCTATGTAAGCAACTGAACGTTCGGTCTTTACTCTTGGCACGCCGATAGCCTCAAATTCGAGGTATGCCATAGTACCTGTAGCGTCCTGAGTAAGAGTCTGGTCGATTTTTATACCGATTTCCTGACCTTTTACATACTCGCCGTCTACAAGGTGAGCTTTAAGAATTTTTTCTGTTAAAGTTAATCCCATTGAGATCATTCCTTTCAAAACATAAGAATACTTTATAATTTTACAACATTTTATATACTTTGTCAAGATTTAAACAAACTTATTTTTATTTTTCACGTAATTTTTTTCTTTTTCTGTTTGATATGAGCTGCGCAATAAAGGCAGACAATGCGGTGCATCAAAAGAAAATCCCCGAAAAATCGGGGATTCTATGGTTATATATCATTTCTGATAATATCATCAAGAGTTTCTCTCTTTACTGCAATTCTTGATTTACCACCGTTAACAAATACAACAGCAGGTTTGCAGATTCTGTTATAATTTGAGGACATTGAGTAGTTGTATGCACCTGTAGTGCATACAGCAATGATATCCCCTGCCTCGGCGTGCTGCAAAGGCATATTCTCGCCGATAAGATCGCCGCTTTCACAGCATTTGCCTGCAATAGTTACCTTTTCACTGCGTTCTTCGGAAGCCTTGTTTGCCACAACAGCATCGTATTCTGACTGGTAGAGAATGTATCTCGGATTGTCAGCCATACCGCCGTCAACGGAAATATATGTACGGATATTCGGAATTACCTTTCTTGCGCCGACTGTATACAGCGTAATACCTGCCGATGCAGGAACAGAGCGTCCCGGTTCAAGATAGATGAAAGGCTGACTGAGACCAAGTTCAGCGCACTTGCTCTTTACAACGGCTGATACTCTTTCCATGTACATCTCAAAAGGCTTAGGATCGTCTGAATTAACATATTTTATGCCAAAGCCTCCGCCAAGATTCAGTCCTTTGACCTCATAGCCGAGTTCATTTTTGATTTTTGCGATGAAACCAAGCATTACTTCTGCGGCTTCCTCAAAAGGAGCAATATCGAAGATCTGCGAACCGATATGGCAGTGCAGACCTACAAGTTCAACATTTTTGCATGAAAGCGCACGTTTTACAGCATCAAAAGCTTCGCCTGTCTCCAAAGCCAGGCCAAATTTGCTGTCTATCTGACCTGTTTTTATGAAAGCATGGGTATGTGCATCGATACCCGGCTTGATACGGAACATGATATGCGGCCTTTTGCCTTTTTCAGCGGCAAGCTTTTCAAGCCTGTCAAGTTCGCTGATATTGTCAACAACAATATTGCCTACACCTGTTTCAAGTGCAAGTTCAAGTTCCTCATTGGTCTTGTTGTTGCCCTGAAAACCAACTTTTTCCATGGGGAATCCAGCCTTCAGAGCAGTATACATCTCACCTGCGGATACTACTTCAAGTCCCAGACCTTCGTCTGCAATTATCCTGCACATTTCCTTGCAGGAAAAAGCCTTGCTTGCGTAGCAGACAAGTCCCTGACCGCCATAGTATTTGTCTATGCTGTTCTTGAAGCGGCGGCAGTTGTCTCTTATAACTTCCTCATCCATAACATAGAGCGGAGTTCCGTATTCTGCGGCAAGATCAGTGGTATCTATGCCGCCGATCGTAAGATTGCCTTTTTCATTTATATCAAGATTATTTGAAACAAACATTTTCTATCTTCCTTTCAGAAAAAATCACTCGTTATCGTCAGCAATATCCTCAACGATAGCTTTCAGTTCATCAACTCCCTCGCCTGTCTGTGACGAAAACGGAATTATATGAATATCTTCAAAGCACGGTATTTCAGTCTTAAATGCTTCCATACGCTTGGCTCTTTCGGTCTTGTTGAGTTTGTCAGCCTTGGTAAGCACCAGCACAAACGGCATTTCCGTATCAATAAGATAGTCTATCATCTGAACATCATCTTTTGTTGGAGCATGGCGCATATCAACAAGCATGAAAACGAGCCTGATATCCCTGTCAGCACTGAGATATCCCTCAATAAGTCCCGACCAGCGTTCTTTTTCGGACTTTGCGACCTTTGCATAGCCATATCCCGGAAGGTCTACAAAATACATATTATCAAGCCCGTAGAAGTTGATAGTTGCGGTTTTTCCGGGGACTGAACTTACTCTTGCAAGATTTTTTCTGTTGAATAATTTATTTATAAGTGTGGATTTCCCGACATTTGAATGACCTGCAAATGCAATTTCAATGCGTTCAGGTGCAGGTATCTGGGAGAATTTTCCGTATGAGGCTGAAAATTCAGCCTTGTTGTAGTTCAGCTTCACAGCGATCCCTCCTGTAGATCTATTCTCTGATAAGTGCAGTATCAAGTACATCACCGAGAGTTTCGGCATAGACAAATTCAACCGCATTTTTTACAACATCATCAACTTCTTCAAGGTCAGGCTTATTGGCTATCGGAATAATGACCGTCTTTTTGCCTGCCTTATAAGCTGCCATTGTCTTTTCACGCAGACCGCCTATCGGAAGTACCTTTCCGTGAAGCGTAATTTCACCTGTCATGGCAATATCAGCTCTTACAGGAAGTCCTGAAAGTGCCGAAACAAGGGCAGTTGTCATGGTAACACCTGCGGAAGGCCCGTCCTTCGGAACAGCACCTTCGGGAGCGTGTATGTGTATATCATTTTCCTTATAGAAATCAGGATTGATGTTATACTTGTCAGCAATACTTCTGACATAGCTTACAGCTATCTTGGAGCTTTCCATCATGACATCACCGAGAGAACCTGTAACTTCGGTTTTGCCCGTGCCCTTAAGCACAATAACTTCAAGCGGCATGAGCACACCGCCTACGGAAGTCCATGCAAGACCGTTTACAACGCCGACCTGATCCTGTTTTGATGAGATATCTTCAAGATATTTCTTGATGCCGAGATACTCATTCAGATCATTTTTTCGTATAGCAACTCGCTTTGCTTCACCTGATGCGATTTTCTTTGCAGCTTTACGGCAGAGTGAAGCTATAGTTCTTTCAAGTGTACGGACACCTGCCTCCTTGGTATAGAACTGAATAACATCATGCACAGTCTCGTCATCTATACGAAGCTGCGAAGCTTTTAATCCGTGTTCTTTAAGCTGTTTTGGAATGAGATGATTTTTTGCAATATGGAATTTTTCCTCAGCAGTGTAGCTTGGAAGTTCAATTACCTCCATACGGTCGAGAAGCGGCGCAGGTATATTTGATACATTATTCGCTGTTGTTATGAAAACAGCCTTGCTGAGGTCAAACGGCACTTCAATGAAGTGGTCACGGAAAGCATTGTTCTGCTCGCTGTCAAGAACTTCAAGCATTGCAGAGGAAGGATCGCCCTTGATATCACTACACAGCTTGTCGATCTCGTCGAAAAGTATGAGCGGATTTGCACTTCCTGCCTGAGTGAGTGCAGTTATGATACGTCCGGGCATAGCGCCGACATATGTTTTTCTGTGTCCACGGATATCAGCTTCATCACGCACACCGCCAAGCGAAACACGGGCATATTTTCTTCCCATGGCTTTGGCAATAGACTTTGCGATAGAAGTCTTGCCGATACCGGGAGGGCCTGCAAGACAGATGATCTGTCCCTTTATTTCAGGATTGAGCATATGAACGGCAAGGAATTCAAGAATACGCTCCTTGACCTTTTTCAGTCCGTAATGTTCTTTTTCAAGGACTGCTTCAGCCTTGTCTATTGACAATTTTGCTTTTGTATATTTTCCCCACGGCAGATCAAGAACTGTATCAAGATAGTTTTTAATGACAAATGCTTCCTGAGAAGAAGGCGGAAGCTTTGTAAGCTTATCAGCTTCTTTAAGCAGTTTTTCCTTGCTCTTGTCATCAACTTTCAGATCCATTATGTCATTGATATATGCATAAGCTTCTTCTGTTTCGTCCTCACCGAGCTGTTCCTGAATTATCTTCATCTGCTCACGCAGATAGTATTCACGCTGTCCTTTATCTATATTATTTTTTGTCTGCTCACTGATAAGATTTTCAAGTTCAAGTATCTCTACCTCGGAACTCAGGCAGGCATAAAGCACTGACAGCTTATTAATAACATTTGTTTCTTCGAGGAGAGTCTGCTTGTCTCTGTAGTTGAGATTGCAGTTGAACGTTACAGTCTCAAAAAGCTTTGTAGGTGAATCCTGCGTCATGACGGATGCAAGCAGTTCCTTTGGCATTTTTGGAAAATAAGATGCATAGCGTTCAAAAATGTCCTTGACAGAGCGCATGAGAGCCTCTGCTTCAACCTCGTCATATTTAGCACGGGA
This sequence comes from Ruminococcus sp., assembly GCA_045641105.1. Taxonomy (GTDB): domain Bacteria; phylum Bacillota; class Clostridia; order Oscillospirales; family Ruminococcaceae; genus Ruminococcus. Next base: position 20,708 of record JAZUGG010000067.1, read on the forward strand.
ATATGTCGGGGTGCGCTTCACAACGGCTTTAAGAGCATTTCCGTCATCTATCAGTTTGATAAGATTTGCCTTATATACACCTTCAACCAGCACCTTCATGATATTATCGGGCAGTTTAAGCACCTGTTTTATTTCTGCAACAACGCCGACTTTGTACAGATCTGATGCCTTGGGAGAATCCACAAAAGCTTCATGCTGTGCAACAAGAAAGAGTTTTCCTCCCGATTTGAGGGAACGCTCTACTGCGGCGACTGATTTTTCTCTTGAAACATCGAAATGCATGACCATTTTAGGAAATGCTACAAGCCCCCTCATGGCGACTGTATATAAAACTGTTTCGTTTTCCAAATTTTTTTCACTTTTAATAATCTGCTCCATTATACCACCACATTTCCTTTTTAATGAGCCTTTGATATTTTAGAATAATTATATATTCTATCTTTATTATACTATAAAGACAATAAAAATGCAAGTCAAAATTTGTAATAATGTACAAATATGTAAAAAATAAGCTGTACAGTAAAAAATACTGTACAGCTTTATAGCAACACCGCACAAAGAACGGATAATAATCAAGCTGTATTATTCGGCTTTTTTTGTTTTAGGTGCTGTTTTTCTGGTTTTTGCTGTGCTTTTCTTTGCATCAGAAGATTTAGCAGAAACAGCCTTGCGCTTCACAATTTTTGGTTCTGCTTCATTCACAACACAGTCGGCTGTAACAACAACTTTAGCAATTTTATCATCTGACGGTGCAGTGAACATTGTGTTTTTGAGTATGCCTTCCATAATTGAACGCAGACCTCTTGCGCCTGTTTTCTGTGCAATTGCTTTCTTTGCAATTTCTATGAGGGCATCTTTTTTTACTTCAAGTTCAATATCATCATATGCAAAAAGCTTCTGATACTGTTTCAGCAGAGCATTTTTCGGCTCGGTTATAATACGTGTGAGTGCTTCCTCATCAAGTTCTTCAAGCACAGAAATTACCGGAAGTCTGCCGACAAACTCAGGAACCATGCCGAATTTCACAAGGTCTTTCGGAACCACCTGTTTGAAAATGTTGCTTTCTTCTTGACGAGTTTTTATCTCGCCGCCAAATCCGATAGGAGCTTTTGCAACACGAGTCTGTATCTGCTTTTCAAGGCCGTCAAAAGCACCGCCGCAGATAAACAGAATATTTTTTGTATTTATCTGTATAGCTTCCTGATTAGGATGCTTTCTGCCGCCGTGAGGAGGAACGTTTGAAACAGTTCCCTCAATGATTTTTAGGAGAGCCTGTTGTACGCCTTCACCGCTTACATCACGGGTAAGAGATGTATTTTCGGATTTTCTGGCTATCTTATCAATTTCATCGATATAGATGATGCCTTTTTCGGCAGCCTTTATATCAAAATCAGCAGCCTGAATAAGACGAAGAAGAACATTTTCAACGTCATCACCTACATATCCTGCCTCTGTAATAGTAGTGGCATCTGCAATGGCAAAAGGCACATTCAGAAGCTTCGCAAGAGTCTGTGCAAGAAAAGTTTTTCCGACACCTGTAGGTCCAAGGAGAAGAACATTGCTTTTCTGAAGATCCACTCCGTCTTTGTCGGTAGTTTCGCCGTTCTCATCCTGACTTGCAATTCTCTTGTAATGGTTATAAACGGCTACCGCAAGAGACTTCTTTGCTTCATCCTGACCAATGACATATTCATCAAGATATTTCTTTATTTCAACAGGCTTAAGGAGCTTCAGTCCTGAACTGTCAGCCTCTTTTTTTGGTGCAGCAGCTTTTTTATGTGCCTTGGCAATGTCAGCTCCATATATCATTTCATAGCAGTATGAAACACATTCGTCACATATATTTACTGAACCAGCCGAAATAAGACTGTTGCACAGACTATCACGCTTGCCGCAGAAATTACAGCATTTATAATTTTCACTCATCTAAAAACCTACCTTTTAGCGATAACCTTGTCGATAAGGCCGTAATCACAGGCTTCCTGAGCGATCATATAGTTATCACGCTCGCAGGCAAGGTGGATTTCCTCAACTGTCTTTCCTGTATTCTCAGCAAGGATAGCTTCAAGTCTGTCTCTTGTTTTTTCAAGATTTTTTGCGTGTATCATGATGTCTGTCTGCTGTCCGCCGAGACCTCCGCCGATAAGCGGCTGGTGGATCATGATCTCACTGTTCGGCAGAGCGAAACGCTTGCCCTTTGCGCCTGATGAAAGGAGGAATGCTCCCATTGAAGCAGCCATACCGATACAAATAGTGGATACATCACACTTAATATAGTTCATTGTATCATAAATTGCCATTCCAGCGGTAACAGAACCTCCGGGACTGTTGATATAAAGTGAAATATCCTTTTCGCTGTCCTGGCTTTCAAGATAAAGAAGCTGTGCCACAACAAGGCTTGCCGTAGCATCGTTTACCTGGTCTGACAGCATGATTATTCTGTCATTCAGCAAGCGTGAAAAGATATCATATGATCTTTCTCCACGGCTTGTCTGCTCAACAACATAAGGTACTAAACTGCTCATAATTCATCGCCCTTTCTTCTAAAAACAGTTGTCCCACATTAGCTGCGGGACAACATAAGTACAATATTTGTCGTAAATTGATTATTCAGCTACAGCGCTGTCCATTACAAGGTCAACAGCCTTCTGAACCTTGAGGTCAGCAACATAGTCATTCATAGGAATGTATCTCTTGACCATTTCAACGTTCATCTTGTTTGCTGCAGCAACTTCTGCGAGACCGTTGTTGATATCTTCCTCAGTAGCTTCGAGGTTTTCAAGTTCAGCGATCTTTTCAAGAGCAAGTCTGAGTTTAACTTCGTTAACTGCTCTGTCTCTGTATGTTTCTCTGAATGAATCCATGTCCATTCCTGTATACTGGAAGTAGAGATTGATATCCATGCCCTGTGACTGGAGCTGCTGCTCAAATGAACGCATGAGAGCATCTATTCTCTGTTCATACATACAATTAGGGATAGGACAGTCGATCTTTGCAACGAGCTGTTCCATAAGAGCATTTTCAAATGAAGCCTGAGCCTGACTTGCAGCTGCTTCTTCAAGCTTTGTCTTGATATCGTCTCTGTAATCAGCAACTGTATCGAATTCTGTAGCATCCTTGATAAGATCATCGTTGATCTCAGGAAGTTCCTCATAGCTGATAGCCTTGAGCTTTACCTTGAATACAGCTTCCTTGCCTGCGTAATCAGTCATCTGATAATCCTCAGGGAAAGTTACTGTTACGTCAAATTCATCACCGATATTGTGACCAACGATCTGATCCTCAAAACCAGGGATAAACTGACCGCTGCCAAGACGGAGCGGATGATCCTCGCCCTTGCCGCCTTCAAATGCCTCATCGCCGAAGAAACCTTCAAAATCGATAGTAACTTCATCTTCAAGCTGTGCAGCTCTGTCGTCTACTGAAACGATACGTGCATTTTTCTTTCTGATGATGTCGATCTGCTTGTCAATATCTTCTTCAGTGATCTCCTTGACTTCCTTTGAAGCCTTCATGCCCTTGTAGTCAGCGATTTCAATAACAGGCTTAGTAACGCATACAGCAAGTATCTCAACGCCTTCTGCCTTGCTTACGGAAGTAACTTCAACGTTTGGTCTGTCAACAAGCTGGAGACCTGTTTCAGTTACAGCAGCATCAAGCTCCGGTCCGAGGAGTGAATTGATAGCGCCCTCATAAAAAGCACCCTCACCGAACTGCTGTTCAGCGATCTTACGGGAAACCTTGCCCTTTCTGAATCCCTTTAACTGGATATTCTTCTTCTGACGCTGATATTCCTGTTCAACTGCTGCTTCAAAAGCAACAGGATCGATTGAAATAACTAACTCTGTAGTATTCACATCTGTTTTGGTTGATGATTTTAAACTCATAATAGATACGTCCTCCATTAAATATATAACATACTTGGTATATTATACCACATTTTTTTTTGATTTTCCACTGATTTTTAATACTTCTGCGCTTTAAACAAATTACAGAATCTTTTCTGGAATGAATTGTAAATAATCACCTGAAACAAGATGATAATTTACATCATCATACGTATTTGTCACGCAAAGTTCATGAAGATGTCTGCCGTGAACATGGCCGTAATAGCAGTGCTCTATTTTATTGCGGTAAAGTACTTCCAGAATGTCATAGTTAAAATTTGAAGCAAAAATCGGCGGATAATGCATAAAAACTATAGGTTTGAGATTTTCGGAAAGTGCTGACTGAATAGACGTTTCAAGTCTCTGTACTTCCCTTTTCAGAACTTTTTCGTCCTGAGTCTCACCGTTCATGCTCACCCAGCCACGAGTACCGCAGATGGCGTATTCCCCGTAGCGGTAGTGATTGTTATGAAGGATCTTTATGGTATCAAATCCTTCACTGCTGAGAAACGCCTCCATTTTATGCATGGTATTCCACCAGTAATCATGATTACCTTTAATGATGATCTTAGTACCGGGCAGTTCATTTATAAATCGGAAATCAGCCGCAGCCTCCTGCATGGACATTCCCCACGAAATATCTCCAGGCAGAACTATCATATCATCATCATTAATAAGCTTTTCCCAGTTTTCCTTTATACGTTCCTGATAATTGTCCCAGCCTGCAAAAACGCTCATGGTCTTTGACGGAACAGACTGACAGAGATGCAGGTCAGAAAGTACAAACAGGCTCATCCTTATTCACCGAGTTTTTTGAGCACGTAATTCTTCTGCTCTGCTTTTTCAATTGCATCGTTGAATCTTTCAGGCTTGTTTTTAAGTTCTGCAAGAGCATTCGGAACAGGAAGCTTTGAAAGTTCAGCAAGTCTATCGATCATTGCATATTCGTCAAGGTCAGACTTACCGTTCTGAATTGCCTCAAGAACAGCAGCACTGAACTTATACGGACTTGCAGTTGATGCAATAACTGTCTTTGTTGTATCGCCTGTTGTCTCCTTATAGTCATTATAGACCTTGACAGCAACAGCTGTATGTGTATCACAGGTATATGAATATTTGTTGTATACTCCACGGATAGCGGACTTGGTCTCGTTGTCATCACAGAAACCTGCGGCAAATTCTTCTTTCAGCTTTGCCTTGACATCATCGTTTACTTCATAGCAGCCTTCAGAAGCAAGCTGACCGAACCAGTTCCTGATAAGTGCATCATCACATCCTGTCATGAGATAGAGCAGTCTTTCAAGGTTGCTTGAAATAAGGATATCCATTGACGGTGAAACAGTAGCATAGAACTTGCGGTTTCTGTCATAAACGCCTGTATTTATGAAATCGGTGAGTACATTATTGATGTTTGATGCGCAGATGAGCTTGTTTACAGGGATTCCCATATGCTTTGCATAGTAAGCTGCAAGAATATTGCCGAAATTACCTGTAGGAACAACAATATTTATCTTTTCGCCGAGTTCTATCTCGCCGTCTTTTACAAGATCAGTGTATGCAGAAATATAATATACGATCTGCGGAACAAGTCTGCCCCAGTTGATAGAGTTTGCACTTGAGAACATCTTGCCGTTTTCAGCAAGCTTTGCCTTTACATCTTCATTTGTAAAAATAGCCTTTACGCCGTTCTGGCAGTCATCAAAATTGCCCTTGATAGCGCATACTCCGACATTTGAGCCTTCCTGAGTTTTCATCTGACGCTTCTGCATCGGGCTTACGCCGTCCTCAGGATAGAATACAAGGATAGATGTGCCCTCAACATCCTTGAAGCCTTCAAGAGCAGCCTTTCCTGTATCGCCTGATGTTGCAACGAGAATAACTATCTTCTTGTCAAGGTTTATCTTCTTTGCGGAAGTTGTAAGGAAATACGGAAGTATCTGGAGAGCCATATCCTTGAATGCACAGGTCGGACCATGCCAGAGTTCAAGCATATATGTGCCGCTGAAAAGATGTGCAATCTCAGCAATGCTTTCTGTCTCAAAATTCTTTGTTGAGTAAGCATTGTCCGTGCAGTAGTGTATCTCAGCATCAGTAAAATCAGTGAGATATTTTGCAAAAACAAATGCGGCTCTGTCAGCATAATTCATTTCTCCGAGAGCCTTTATATCTTCAAGTGACAGCTCAGGAATACTTTCAGGAACAAAAAGTCCTCCTTCGGAAGAAATACCCTGAGTAATAGCCTCAGCACTTGTTACCTTAACACTGCTGTTTCTTGTGCTTTTATAAAACATAATATCACCTTTCAGAAAATAATATTGTAGCCTGTTGTATCATAGGCATTATTGATGTAGTCTATACTTATAACCACGCCGTTTTCGGCAATGACCTCAGCAACATCGAATCTTGGCTGGAGTACTGTCGGATGCTTTATGCAGTAATCGGCGGCAGTTTTTATTATAAGTCCACGCTTGCGTTTGTTGACAGCTTCAAAGCCTGAAACCATGCTGTCTTTTTTACGTGTCTTTACCTCAACGAAAGCAATGTAGTCGCCGTTGCAGGCGATAATGTCGATCTCTCCGCCTTTTATGCGGTAATTCCGTGCGGCGATCGTGTATCCGTGTTCAGTGAGATAAGCGCATACGCTCTCCTCGCCGAGTTTTCCTGTCTCACTTTTCGTCATCTGTCAGTTTTTTCAGGAAAGTTTTCCTGTGAACGTCAGAAATCCCGAATTCGGCAAGCTTTTCATAGTGGAGCTTTGTACCATAGCCCTTATGCTGTTCAAAACAGTACTGAGGATAATCAGCGGCAAGCTTTCTCATGTATCTGTCCCTTGCTACTTTAGCAAGTACAGATGCCGCAGATATCGATGCCGATGTTGCATCGCCCTTGATAACATATCGTTTTTCACATTTGATATCAGGCAGTCTGTTCCCGTCGATAAGCGCTATATCAGGCGTTTTGCCAAGTCCTTCAACGGCACGTTTCATAGCAAGCATGGTAGCCTGCAGAATATTCAGTTTGTCGATCTCCTCAACGCTTGCGGTCGCTATGCAGTATGCATCAGCTTTTGCGATTATTTCATCATACAGCAGTTCACGGCGCTTTTCGGAAATTTTCTTGCTGTCATTGAGATAGTCTATCAGAACTCCGTCAGTGAGAATGACAGCCGCAGCATATACATCTCCTGCAAGAGGTCCTCTGCCAGCCTCATCAACACCGCATATCACCGGATATTCCTTACGAAGCTCCGAATCGTATTCAAAAAGTTCCTTATGAAGTTTTTCTCTTGCCATAATTACTCCTTTTCAGGCGGAAGTTCAAGGGTAATTCTTCCTATTTTTCCGCTTCTGAATTCATCGATCACGGTAATGGCTGCACGTTCATAGTTTATTTCACCGCCTGAAAGCATCATTCCACGCTTTCTGCCGACTTTTTCAAGAAGGATAAGTCCTGTATCAGCTTCATCAGGCTCAATTTTGTATCTTGCGGCAAGCTGTTCAGGATAGTTCTCTGCAAGGTAGCTTAAAAGCTTCATTGCAAGGGTTTCGATATCCAGAATATCATCGCTTATCGCACCTGTGAATGCAAGGCGGACTGCCACGGTCTGATCTTCAAATTTAGGCCACAGAACACCGGGCATATCAAGCAGTTCGGTATTATTGTCAAGCTTTACCCACTGCTTTGTTCGGGTGACACCCGGTCTGTCCTCAACTTTTGCACGTTTAGAGCCTGCAAGACGGTTTATCAGCGATGATTTGCCGACATTCGGTATGCCGACTATCATAAGCCTTACTGCCGCACCCTTCATTCCGTTCTGCTCACGCTTTTCCATAAGCTCTTTAAGTACCTTATTCCTTACGGCAGGCAGAATTGATTTCAGACCTTTGCCTGAACGGCAGTCAACTGCTACAGCTTCTGCTCCGCAGTTTCTGAAATAGTTTATCCATTTCTGAGTTGCCTTTTCATCGGCAAGATCAATTTTATTCAAAAGTACGATTCGTGGCTTATTCTTAGTCATTGAATCCATTTCAGGATTACGACTGCTCAGGGGAGCTCTTGCATCAACGATCTCCACGACGGCATCTACAAGCTTCAGATTTGCCGCAATAAGACGGCGTGTCTTTGCCATATGCCCCGGAAACCACTGTATTTGCTTCATGTCAGTATTTTCCACAGTTCCTCCTGTTCGGTAAAAATGCTCATTTTATGAATGAAAATCTGTCAAAAGGATAATACCTCAGTTTTACTTTTCCAAGGATTTCATCTTCTTTTATAAATCCGACATCAAGTGAACGGCTGTCCTTTGATACCTGACGGTTGTCTCCCATTACGAATACAAAGCCTTCCGGAACTGTCAGCGGATACTGACCTGTGAAAGCACCGTTATCCTTATGGGTAAGACCTTTTACATAGTCCTCATCAAGTTGTTTGCCGTCAACAAATACATGACCGCTGACAAAATCAATATCCAGTGTTTGTCCTTCTGTTGCGATAACACGTTTGATTATCTGTTTGTCCAGACCTTCATTTTTTATCAGACTGCCGTTTTCACTAAGAAGATATGCATCATCAGCATAAATAAGTACGACATCGCCTGTTTTCAGCTCTGAATGAAAATGTGCGGCGATAACCCTGTCACCTGAAACAAAATTATCAAGCATGGAATCACCGTCAACTGAAGCCATTCGAAGAATATAGGTAAAAATGAGCGAAATAACAAATATGCATATAAGTATAGTTTCAGTCAGTTCATAGGCTTCCCTGAGAATGACTGAAACTATATTCTTTTCATCTTTTTTCATATTAATTAATTACAGCATCTTGAACTCAGAAAAAGGCTTGTACCTTACAATTGCCTTGCCAAGTACCTGATCCTTGCTGATAAGACCGACATCAGGATCACGGCTGTCAGCAGAAACAGTTCTGTTGTCGCCCATTACAAAATAATAACCTTCAGGTATTGTAATAGGATATGTAAATGCTCCTCCGCTTGAAACAGGATCCTTGATGTATGGTTCATCAATAACCTTGCCGTCAACAAGAACTTCGTGTGTCTCAGGTCTTATTTCAAGTGTCTGACCGCCTACGGCAACCACACGCTTTATTATGCATTCATCAAGTCTTGTTCCGTCTATATTCTTGCTTACAACATTATTATTGTCATCAAGGAAAAAAGCCTCATCATTATTAATTACTGCAATGTCACCGTTATGAAGCGGTGCCATAGGACACATGAGTATCCTGTTCTCGTTGAAAAGCGTATTTTCCATCGACGGACCACTGACGTTAACGGGATGAAGTATATAGGTAAAGAACATGAGAACAACAAAGACAGTAATAAGAGATGATTCAAGTATCTCAAAGATATCATCTACTAAACTTCCCTTTTTATTCTCATTTTCAGTATTTACTGTATCGTTTTCCATATTTTCAGGCATTGCTGTGCCCTCCTTAGTTAGTGTAGCAAAAAAGGGACATTAAGTCCCTAAAAAAAGGAATGGAAATGAGTCAGGCAGCAGAACTGCCTGAGCTCATTCTGCAGCCTTTTAGCGGATCTGTTCCTTAACCTTTGCAGCCTTGCCGACTCTGTCTCTGAGGTAGTAAAGCTTAGCTCTGCGAACTTTACCGTGTCTTACGACCTCAACCTTGCTTACTGCAGGTGAGTGAACAGGGAATACTCTTTCGATTCCAACGCCGTGAGCAACACGTCTTACAGTGAAAGTCTCGCTGATACCGCCGTGCTTCTTAGCAATTACAGTACCCTCGAAGAGCTGAATACGGCTCTTGTCGCCTTCAGTGATCTTTACGTAAACCTTGACAGTGTCACCTACTTCAAACTGCGGAACGTCTTCCTTCATGCTTGATTCGCTGATTAATTTGAGTGCATCCATTTTATTTTCCTCCTAAATTTTCCGAACATTCATACCCGTCCGCACATACCGTTCAGCATTCGGTGAGTGCAGAAATAATAAATAATGTGCAAAAGCACGGCTGTCATTGACAGCAAACAGGCAGCGGACTGCTCGATTTAATGTCTTACGGCATTAACTCTCGCTCACAGAAAACTGCGAACGGATTTCAAATGCTCTGATATTATACCATACTTTTGGTGAAATTGCAAGTGTTTTCACGAAAAAATTTCATTATTTTCACACAGGATTCCTGTTCTGCGCATTTTGCACACTTCAAACTGTTCAGAACCACTGTTTTTCAGTGCATCTATAAAAAGAACAGGATTGTGATTAGTCTGAGTACCTGCGGCAAGTCTCATTGCCATATCGACACTATTGCCGTTTATTTCGCATTTTATGAGTTCCGTGGTCGGTCGGATATCAACAGCGGCTATCCCCTTCTTTGTCTTTTTCTCAACGAGGATTTCCTTCTTTGCCATTAAGTCCATAACCTGTGTGCGCAGTTTTTCAGGTTCATCTGTAACAAGTGAAAATCTGTATTCAGCCTTTGCTATAGCAGTTACTTTGAGTTTCTGCTCTGCTACTGAAACTATCTTCATGCCTTCCGGCATTACGGAATTCAGCCTGTCCCTTACTTCATCAAGCGGCATATCCTCATTCAAATTGAAGTCAAGTATCTCACAAGTGCTTTCAAAGCCGAGCGAAAGAGCAAGTGCAAAGGCATAATACGGATGCGGATTAAAGCCCTCTGTGTACCATATCGGCAGTTTTGAGCGGCGGAATGTCCTCAGCATACAGCGGTTAAGGTCAAGGTGTGAAATATACCTGGCTCTGCCTGTTTTCTCAAATACGGCTCTCAGTCTTAGCAAAGCAAGCACCTCCTATCTCCTTGCTTACGCCGCATCCTGCGCATTTCAGGCGGCAGTTCGGCGTTGTAACTGCCTTATGGGCAGTCTGGTTTTCACGTATGAAGAAATCCTTTGAAACATAGTAATCAAGATGATCCCACGGCAGTATTTCGTCATATTCAAAGCGGCGGTTGGCATAGAATGAGGTATCGATACCACATTCTTCAAAGGCTTCAAGCCATTTATCATACTTGAAATGCTCGTCCCAGCTGTCAAATTTGCAGCCTTTCTGCCATGCCGTGTAAACTGACTTGCATAGTCTTCTGTCGCCCTTTGCAAGAATTACTTCAAGCTGGCTTACATCTGGGTTATGGTAGCTGACCTTTATCTTCTTGCTTTTTACAGAATCCATCAGCAGTTTCTGCTTGTGTTCTATCATTTCACGGGTATCCTGCGGCTCGAACTGGAACGGTGTAAACGGCTTCGGAACGAATGTGGCAACGCTTATCGATACCTGCACTCCCTTGCCTTTCGGACGATTTTCGATGCTGTAGAACAGGTCTACAATACGGTTGGCAAGATCAGCTATACCGACAATGTCCTCGTCAGTTTCGGTCGGAAGTCCCATCATGAAATACAGCTTGACAGTTGAATATCCTCCCTCGAAAGCGATGCGGCAGGTATTCAATATTTCTTCTTCGCTGACATTTTTGTTTATTACGTCACGCAGACGCTGCGTACCGCCTTCTGCGGCAAATGTCAGACCACTCTTGCGCACTTTCTTTATTTTTTCGAGAAGTTCCTCCGAGAAATTGTCCATTCGCAGTGACGGCAGTGACAGATTCACACGTTCTGCCGCAGTATAATCAATAAGCTTTGAAAGCATACCGTCAATCTCGGAGTGGTCGCTTGTACTGAGTGAAGCAAGTGAGACCTCGTCATATCCTGTATTTTCGCAAAGGCACTTTGTCTCATTATAGATAGTATCGGTTGATTTTTCACGGAACGGTCGGTAAATGAATCCAGCCTGACAGAAACGGCAGCCACGGATACAGCCTCTGAGTACCTCAACTGAAATTCTGTCATGAACTATCTCTGTAAACGGCACAACAAAATTTTCCGGGTAATATACTTTGTCAAAGTCCTTGATAATACGTTTTTTTATTGTTTCAGGCGCACCGTCGGTAACTTCAATATTTTTTATTGTACCGTCTTCTTTGTAAACATAATTATAGAACCTTGGGACATAAATACCGCCGATATGTGCGGCTTTGCGCAGAAATTCAGTCTTTGTCGCACCGCTTTTCTTCATTTCGTGGTAAAGATCCATAAGTTCAAGGTTTACTTCCTCGCCCTCTCCTAAAATGAACAGGTCAAAAAAGTCAGCAAGGGGTTCAGGATTGCACACGCACGGGCCGCCTGCAACAATTATCTGCGTCAGTTCATCGCCACGTTCTGCTGAAAATACAGGGATTCCCGCAAGATCAAGCATATTCAGCACGTTTGTATACGAAAGCTCATACTGCATCGTAAAGCCGATAAAATCAAAATCCGCTATTGGATCAAGACTTTCAAGGGCATACAGCGGTATGTCATTTTCACGCATTACGGCTTCAAAGTCAACATCAGGCGCAAAGCATCTCTCGCACCAGTAATTCTTTCTCTCGTTAATGAGAGAATAGAGGATTTTCATTCCGAGATGTGACATTCCGATATCGTATGTATCAGGAAAGCAGAATGCGAAGCGGACATCTATTTCGGATTTGTCCTTTATGATGCTTCCCACTTCTCCGCCGATATATCTTGACGGCTTCTGCACCTCCATAAGGTGTTTTTCGATTTTGTCAATAAGCATAATTTCCTCCGATTTATCCCCGAAAGCGTTTATCATCGGGAATCAGTGTTGTAAAATCCTCATATTTTCCGTTCCAGCCGTCGGGAATGAATTTCTCAAATCCCTCCGGCTCAGGATAAAATGAGATAAGTTCTTTTCTGTCAAAATCAACATACAGTGTTTCTTTAAATGCATTTTTATCTGCATCAGGTGTTACAGCAAGCAGAAATTTCAGTTCATCTGCGGTATAACGGCAGTTTACCAATCCTGCGAAAAAACTGCCTGCGTTATCGGTGTCAAGCACCTCAATGCCGTATCTTTCGGCACAGAACTGTTCAAAATTTCCTGCGGCACTCAGAAATTCATTCTGTGAGCGCCCAAGCTTTGCATAACATTCCGCAAGTGCTCTGTAAAGCTTTCTGTAGTCCATTTTCCACAACTTTTTTGGTGTGACATACCAGTCAAAATGCCGTTTCCAGACTGCGGCTACTATTATGTTTTCACAGTATTTAGGTATAACACGCTCAATCTGTTTCATAATTCCTCCGCAGTTTCATTTTAAAATATATCATGTCCACAAGCTGAACGCCGCCTTCAAATATAGGGTGGTCATAATTGTCTGTGAAAAAGTTCTTTACTGCGTGACTTCTTACAAAGCCGCACTTTTCATAAAACGGAACTGTAAGCGGACTGTCGCCTGTTCCGACAAGAAGTATATCAAAACGTTCCAAATAATGCGATATAATAAAATCTATCAGCATTTTACCATAGCCGTGCCGCTGAAATTCAGGCTTCACAGCGATATTTTTCAGTTCACAGATACCGTTTCCCTCGTCAGTGACAGCGCATACTCCAACTACCGCACTATCAATTTCAAGGACAAAAAGTTCACTTCTGTCAAGATATTTAAGTACCATATCCTCCTGTTCGTCTCCAATAAGAAGAATATCCATATATCTTGATTTATCGGTAAATACCTGTCGGATATCAGTCATTCATATTGTCCTCGCTGAACCTTTTCGGGAGAAAATCAGCAAGAGTATATGCGCCGTCTGCAAGAATTATCCTTAAATCGTCACCGCAGAATTCAGCCATTACCTGAAGACACGCACCGCACGGCGTACACGGCTTTGAAAAATTATCTGAACTGCTTCCAGCAATGGCTATTGCCTGAAATTTTGTATTACCATCCGAAACAGCCTTAAAAATAGCAGTTCTTTCCGCACACATCGTCAGTGAATAAGATGCATTTTCAATATTGCAGCCTGTATACAGACAGCCGTCCGTGGTGAGAAGTGCCGCACCAACATGAAAATCGGAATAGCCGCTGTATGAATTCTCCGAGGCACTGACTGCCGCCTCAAAAAGCTCGTCATCTGTCATTTTTTGCCGCCGTTCTGTTTCACCTTTGTTTTTTTGCCGTCAGGTGTAACGATATATGTATTTTCAAGCTGCCCTGCAAGATTTCCAAGGACTGACTGCCTGTATTCATTGCGAAGCTGTGTCTGTTCTGCTTTTTCGGCATCAGTAAGCCCTTCGGATTTTGATTTTCGTGCCAATTCATTTATTCGGTCGATCTTCTGCTGATTCAAACTCAACACTCCTAATCTTTGCCTGTATATGACATTTTGTTTGCGATATACAGATAAATTAATTCATACAAAAACTATTTTACCATATATTCAAAAATATTTCAAGCTTTAATCTGGATTTTTGCAGATTTTTGTGTTATAATGTATATGTATAAAGAAATAGGAGGATTATAATGAAGTATGCTCTTGTTACAGGAGGCTGCGGAGGTATCGGTGAAGCAGTTTCCCGACAGCTTGCCGCAGACGGTTATTTTGTATACATAAATTATGCTCATTCAAAGGAAAAAGCCGAAAAACTTGCTGATGAAATCCATGGTGAGGCTATCTGCTTTGATGTTTCCGACAAAACTCAGATACGCTCTGCCGCTGAAAAAATAGGACGGCTTGATGTTCTCGTCAATAATTCGGGTATATCGGAAATTGACCTTTTTACTGCAATTTCCGACGAGAAGTCAGAACGGATAATGTCTGTCAATCTCATAGGCGCTATGAACTGCACACGAATTTTTCTTCCTCAGATGATAAACCGAAAAAGTGGGGTTATCATCAATATTTCGTCTATGTGGGGACAGTGCGGCGCTTCTTGCGAGGTGGACTACTCTGCATCCAAGGCAGGCATGATAGGCTTCACAAAGGCACTTGCCAAGGAAGTCGCCCCCTCAGGAATACGTGTCAACAGCGTAGCACCGGGATTTATCATGACCGAGATGAACAGCCGTTTTTCTGCTGATGACCTTGAACTCATCAAAGAAGATATCCCGCTCGGCATTTTCGGCAAGCCTCAGCATATAGCCGATACCGTTTCTTTTCTTGTTTCTGACAAGGCGGAATATATTACAGGACAGATAATCGCCGTCAACGGCGGAATGGTGATATGAAAGGAGAATTACCCATGGACAGCAGATTACAGAAACAAATTGCATTTATGCTTG
The DNA here is from genome assembly GCA_045641105.1 of Ruminococcus sp. Lineage (GTDB taxonomy): Bacteria > Bacillota > Clostridia > Oscillospirales > Ruminococcaceae > Ruminococcus. The sequence continues at coordinate 35,713 of JAZUGG010000067.1, forward strand.
AACTTGACAAAATGAAGAATTTATATCGTCAGACATATGTACTTCATGAAAACCGCAAAGAAAACGATGCCGAACACAGCTGGCACCTTGCAATCCTCGCTTTTATGCTTGCAGAATATTCAAATGAACCTGTTGATGTGCTGAAAACAATGAAAATGGTACTTCTTCACGATGTTGTCGAAATTGATGCAGGCGATACATACTGCTATGATGCCGAAGCCAATAAATCAAAAGCTGAACGTGAGGAGAAAGCTGCCCGGCGTATTTTCGGACTTCTCCCTGATGACCAGAGGGACGAGTTCTACAGCTTATGGCGTGAATTTGAAGATTCACAAACTGCCGAGGCACGTTTTGCCGCAGTTCTTGACCGTATGCAGCCTCTCATGCTGAATTATACCCGTGAGGGCATCTCATGGAAAGAGCATGATGTGTGCAGGAAACAGGTCCTTGACAGAAATATCGGCTATTTTGATTCATCCGATAAGCTTGCTGAAATGATACAAAACATTATTGATGATGCTTTTGAAAAAGGCTGGCTGAAATAACGTTTGTCAATATGTACAAAAAATGCAAGTAGATAAAGTGCATTGTTACCAAAGCGCTGAATTTAGTGTTTGAATGATGATATTTTTTTCTTTGTCTTGAACTTTATTTTTAGATGTGGTATAGTTATTAATATTATTGAACAATCATTTATTTTATGAGATTTTGTTATCTCAGTTTACAAGGGATGAATATTAATGCTTAAAAAGAAAAATAATAATATTGACGTAAATAATTCTGCCGTAATTCAGGCAGATAACGGCTCAGCCAAAGTGAGCCGCCATGCTGAAAAACGTGAAGCGGCATCAGAAAAGCACAAAAAACTCGGTATCATTCTTCTTGTGCTGTTCCCGGTTTTCATCACATTTATGGCTGAGATCAATCAGGCAAAATATATTATGCCTTTCTTTGAATTCTGCGCAGAACGTCCGATGGTGGTATTATTTGATATTCTTATTGCCGCTTTTATTTTCGTATTTTTCCTTGCACTTTTCAAAAGGGGCTGGATTGCAGTAATGGTACAGAGTTTTGTTTATATAGCACTCAGTACGACTGAACTTTTCAAGTATGGCACTAACGGCAATCACCTGATACTTTCTGACATGAAACTTGTAAAAAGTGTAAAGAGTCTTTCGTCATTTGCCTACATAAAAATAACGCCTCGGCTTGTTATCTACTACCTTATTGTCATTGCATTTGTTGTTCTGGCATATATGGCAAATCCGGTCGTAAAAAGCAAACCTGTCAAACGTATAATAGGTGCCGGATTTTCCGTAATTACAGGAGTTGCTCTTATAGTTATCCCGACTTTCTACACTCCTGTATATAACTTCTTTCAGGTAGATACAACAAGCGCAACAAATACTTTCCTTCTCAATGAAAAATTCACTCAAAACCGCCTTCTCGCCTTTCTTGTGCAGACTGCATCTGAGAATTTCGCAAACAGACTTGTTGTTCCTGATGACTACAGTGAGGAATACATTGAGCAGATAATGGATATTCCTGTTGATACTGAGGACGATTTCCATAACGGAAAGAAGCCGAATGTCATAGTTATAATGAGTGAATCCTATGCTGATTTCCGTGTTTTTGACGAACTTAACGTTCCTGATGAGCCGTATAAATATTTCGATAAAGCAGCTTCTGAGGGAAAAAGCGGTAAAGTTATTACTCCTACATATGCAAGCTGGACTGTACGTTCTGAATTTGAACTGCTTTTCGGACTGCCTGTACGTGGTCTGAATACCCCTAATATGCCGCAGAGAGAGCTTGCTGAGAGAGAACAGCCTGCACTTGCCCAGTACTATAAAAGCTGGGGCTACAATACCATCTATCTGCATCCGTTCCAGAGCGGTTTCTACAGCAGAAGTAAAATTTACGGTTTCTTCGGCTTTGAAAAGATGATTTTCCATGACGATTATGACCAGACAACGGATTTTACTGTTCCTGTTGACCATTTTGGTACATATGTTGATGATGCATCTGTTTTCAGTCAGATACTCAGCGAACTGAAATCTTCTGAAAAGCCTGTATATCTGCATACAACAACAATGCAGAACCATCAGCCTTACGATCAGGGAGAAGATCCTGAGGACGAATTCGGCAACTATCTTACATGGATAAGCCATACAAACGAAGGTCTTAACAATTTCCTTGCCGAAGTCAAAAAGCTTGATGAGCCAACTCTCGTATTCTTTGTCGGAGATCATTTCCCGTCACTCCGTGGCGAAACAAGCGTGTATAATCAGCTTGGCATCAGCGGAGACAGCTGTGAAAAGCTTTATCAGCAGAAATACTTCTTCTGGAGCAATTATGACGCTGACTTTTCAGTTGTTCCTGAGAATGAATTTTCGTTCTTCTATGTACCTTATGTGATCCTCAATATCATTGATGCACCGAAAGATGCATTTATTGAGAAAATGAACGAGTTTATGACTGAAATTCCGGTTTATTCAACAGAATATGACAGTTCTGTTCCGAAAAATGAAGAACTTGATGTTATCACTATTGACCGTGTGGTCGAAGCAGAGTATTCCCCTTCTCCAATTGAAGAAGAACTTACTACTGCAAGAAAAGAGGACGATTGATGAAAGAAATTATAAGCGGCATCAGCGGAACTGCTGAACTTTCCGTTACTGAAAAAGAACTTGCCGTTAATATCGGAAGCGGCAGTCTTGAAGTATTTGCCACTCCTGTAATGGTAATGCTCATGGAAAAAGCGGCGTGTTCATGCATTGCTGAATTTATGGAAAATGATGAAACTACTGTCGGTACGGAGATGAATGTGAAGCACGTTTCTGCATCGCCTGTCGGTTCTGAAATTAAGGCCGAAGCCGAACTTATTGAAGTAAACGGCAGAGAATTTACTTTCAATGTCAAAGCATACGATAATGCAGGTCTTATCGGCGAGGGAATACACAAGCGTTTCCTTGTTTTCGGCGAAAAATTCACAGCAAAAGCAAATGCTAAACTCAAATAAAAAGAAAACTCAGTGAGATCGTTCCCACTGAGTTTTTTTATCAATTATCACTTTCAGGAGAATCATGTGCCTCCTGAAGCTTTACATTTACATCAAGGTCAGTACCATTGCGGCTGAGAGTAAGTTTAATTGTCTCCCCTGCCTTGTGCTGATTTTTTATTTTATTCAGTTCATCCATTGTTTTTATCGGTTCACCTTCAATGCCGATTATAACATCTCCTGCCATAATGCCTGCCTGAGCCGCTGCGCTGTTTTCCTGAACCGTGCGGACATACAGTCCCATAGGCATATTGAGGTAGCGTGAATATGACTCAGTAATATCAACTGTGGAAATACCGATAAGGGGTCTGCCTTTGACATAGTTATAATTTATCAGGTCATCAATTATGGCTTTTGCCTCTTTCATAGGTATTGCAAATCCAAGACCTTCAATATTTGCCGAACCATAGCTTGATGACATCTTTGCTGAATTTATTCCGATGACCTGACCGCAGCTGTTCAAAAGAGGCCCGCCTGAATTTCCGCTGTTGATAGCTGCATCTGTCTGTATGAGAGTCATGCTCTTTTCATTTATTGATATCTGCCTGTTCAGCGCTGATACAATACCGCTTGTGACAGAGCCGAAAAAGTCAAATCCAAGCGGATTGCCTATAGCGATAACGAGTTCTCCGACTCTAAGTTCATCACTGTCGCCAAGACTTGCAGGTTTCAGTCCCTTCTGATTTATTTTCAGTACGGCTATGTCAGTTTCAAGGTCATATGCAATGATATTTGCGGTATGTTCTGTTTCGTCGCTGAGAAGAACAGATACATCAATTGCTTCTCCTGCCTTGTATTCGCTTTCATCATATATGACGTGGGCATTTGTAACGATATAGCCGTCATCGGTAATGATAAAGCCCGTACCTGTAGCTTTTCCCTGTTTTACCTGCGGTTCTGCTTCCCAGCCCCATATACTGAAAGATGTCTGAACATATTCAAATGTAGAGGATATTCCTACAACAGACGGCATTATTTCGTCAACAATATCAGGGAGATATTTTGCATCCGAACGTGATGCAAGCTGAATAAGGCTTGGCAGTTCATCACTGTCACTGCTTACGTCATTTTCTTCTGAGGCTGAACTGCGTGAGACAGATGATTCACCTGCATATTCGGCAAGTTCCTTTTTTGTTTCATTCAGCCATTTATATCCCTGAACAGAGCCATATCCGATAGCACCGACAAGAAGGATACATATAGCTGCTTTAATGGCTTTCTTGTTTTTCTTTCTTTTACCAGAGCTGCCGTCGGAAGAATAACTGAATGTATATTCAGAATTATCGGTTGGTTCAGATGCAGTGCTTTCAAAGCTGTACTCGTCTCCCTTTGATATTTCAGATTTATTGTTTACAGGTTCAAAATTATCTGACATCTGTGTTCATCCTTTCATTGGCTGCTGTTTTATATTGTTCTGTCAATTAAGTCCTGGAAATTCAGAATGTAATTGAGAAAACAATATTATGTTATCCTTCTTATTCTATTATATTCAAATTTGTGATAAATACATGATAACATACAGAAAATACATAAAAATGCAGGGACAAAGCTGTAAAGCAATGTCCCTGCCCCCTTCTATACCACATCATGCATCTGCTGATGTGATTTATCTGACTGCACTTCGGAAAATCGTTGGATTCCCCCAGCTGTGCATTGCTTGCTTATGAAATGTGTCTGCCTTTGCTTTTGGATTTCTTTTCAACAGGTGCTTCCTTGCCGCCCATATCCGTAAATACTGCTTCGGCTTCAATATCTGCGCCAACTCCTGCAAGTTCAGGATTTACTTCACCAATGCTTGTGTAATAAGGATTAATGACAAATTTCTGGATTACAGGATAGCAGTTGAAACAGATAACGAATGCTATGAATGCCGCAGGGAAAAACGGGAAGATTATATTGAATAGTCTTGTTACATACATGAAAAGGAAATACATTCCGACAACAAGAACGCCTGTGATTCCGAAAGTGATTAAATTCTGCTTAGGTGCGGCAAATGCAAGTGCAAATGAATTTTTGAGAAGATCCTTGAAGGAGAGGTTTGTTGCAACCATCATGAGGAAAATGTAGAAATTCATAATAAGCACTGTCAGGAACAGACTCAATGTGATAACCATCGGCACATACCAGAGCTTATCCTGTCCGTTGTGAGCAAGTACAGGGTAGACATATAACGAGGCAAATGCCGAAAGAATGATAAGGCAGTCTACAAATCCTACCACTGCGGCTTTTGCGAAATTAGCCTTGAACGCCCTGAAAAAGTCACGAATCATGAATGTATGCTTTTCAATGTAGAAACTGCGCATGATCTTCATCATTCCGGCAGTCGCAGGGCCGATGATAACCATGAAAATCAGTAAAAGAATCACTGCGGTTACTGTGAATGCCCTGCCGTTTCTGATAATAGAAAACGCAGGCAGGATAAGCATCAGCGGCAGGAAAAACAGATAATAAAGAACATTCAGCCCTAAAAGTTTCCAGAACTTTCTTCCGAGCAAGTCAAAGAATAAAGCCATTCCTTCCTTTTTGGGAGCATCTTTTGCAATTCCGCTTCCTGAACTTTCGTAATCCTTAAAAAAAATACCCAAAATCAACACATCCTTTTTAATGAGCACGACGCAGCTTCATGCAAGAACATTCAGAAGTGCGTCTCCGATTGAAATAACGGTTGAGATCAATAACAATACGGCAAATCTGATAAGATACATTTTCAGTTCATTTGAATGTCTGTCGGGAGCTTCACCTTTTGCAAGATAGTACATGATCCCCGAAGATGAACGTATGCTTTCCCTGACAGCAAGAACCGAAACTGCAATCACAGCCACTGCTTTCGGAACAACTCCTGTAAGCACGGAAGAAACAGCGTTGAAGCCTGAACTGCCGTAGACAGCCGCTGATGCCGCACCTATTCCGAAACCACGGTACAGAAGAAGGGCAGATGCCAGAGGCTGTCCAACAGCGGACAAGCCTGAAACTGCCGCCGCTATAAGAAAAAGTGCCGAAGAAACAAATGTATGACCAAAAATATCAGAAAAAGCCTTTCCCTTTTCTGCAGGAGAAAAATACTGATGTATCAGCGGCGAAGCAGCAGCGTGTCCGTGCGATACATAAAATGCGCCTGCCAGAATTCCTCCTGCCGCTATAACAGCCAGAAGAAAAAAGCCTGTCCCGTTATTTTGGCTGTCAGATGCCGTACTTTTATATTTCATGCATATCATCCTTTCATTAGCGGAAAAATCCGCTTTGTCCGTAAGATAATATGCATCAAAATATTCAGTTAGAACTTAGAACCAGTCTTCATAAGCATTCATATATATCTTTTCGCAAAATTTCGCATAATACTGCGTTGAAAATCCTTGAAATACATCAAGTATTTCTGCGGTTTTACGCCTTGTCTTATGTGAAATTGTTGTCGAAAATCTGTATATTCAGCTTATAAAGACAGGTTCTTATTTTGAAAGCTCATAGGCTCTCTTTGTACAGCTTTCACAGCAGCTGCCGACTACTTCTGTTAACTTGCCCTCATAAAGTCTGTCAAGACCTGCAAGTGTCGTACCTCCGGGTGAAGATACCATTTTGATAAGTTCGTCAATGCTGTATCCTGAATCCGTGATCATTTTTGCAGAACCAATGAGGCTCTGTGTGAAAAGTTCAGTAGCTGCGGCAGAATCAATGCCAACAGAAGCTGCATAATCAATGAATCCCTTTGCAAAAAGATAGATGAATGCAGGAGAACTGCCGTTTATTGCAATTATCTCCTTCATCTTGTCCTTTGAGATAACTGCAGCTTTTCCGCATATTCTGAAAATATTCAGAACAACATCAAATTCCTCGTCTGTAACAGCATCATTATGTGACAGTGCAGACGCACCCTCACCAAGAAGAAGCGGAGTATTCGGCATTACAAGAACAACCTTTACGCCGTTTATTGTCTTTCTTTCGATGAATTCATCAGAAATACCTGCGGCTATGGATACAAAAACCGTATCCGGAGTTGTATACGGAGCGGCAGTTTCAAGAACTTTTTCGATTATCTGCGGCTTGACTGCAAGGAAAACATACTTGCATGACTCCATTACGCCTTTTTCATCTGCGCATTTCTTTATGCCGAATTCAGCAAGGGCATCAAGCTTTGCTGTATCAGGATCAAATGCGTGAAGCTCAACAGAATTTTTGAGATCACTTGATGCAATGCCCTTCATAATTGCAGAGCCCATGTTGCCTGCGCCTATAAAACCTATATTTACCATTTTCTTTCTCCTTTAAAAATGACATGATTTCAAAATATAAGTATATTATACAACAAACTAAAAATAAAATCAAGTACATTTTTGCCAATATTACGAATTTTTTCTTGACTCCGCAAGAAATGAGTGGTAAAATATAACCTGACAATAAATGGCATACTGTACAAAGTTCAATATTATTTTTTGTACAGTTCCAATACGGAGGGTATTATGGAAAACGAAAAGAAAATCACAAGGTACATGAGCGGTTATGTTCATTATAAAAATGCAACGTGCAGGCTGTCAGAATATGATATTGCTATTATTAATGACTACTGCCGCCGCAATAACATTTCAAGAAGTATGTTCCTTGCTTCGGCTGCAGTATACTGCGCTCAGAATAAAATAGACCGGGAAACTCTGCTTGATCAGACTATCGGAAAAATTGACTATGAGAAAATGAAGGCGGAGGAATATGAATATGACCAGGATATTCCTGAAATGTGAACTATGCCCGAGAAAATGCGGCATAAACAGATACGAACAGGCTGGCTTCTGCGGCGCAAAAGCTGAGACAATTGCCGCTAAAGCCTCTCTCCACAAATGGGAAGAACCCTGCATTTCCTATAAAAACGGCGCAGGTACGGTTTTCTTTTCGGGATGCGGTATGCACTGTGCTTTCTGTCAGAATAATCAGATAAGCAATGAACTTTTCGGCACGGAAATTTCTGTTCAGCGTCTTGCTGATATATTTCTGGAATTGCAGGATATGGGAGCAGACAATATTGACCTTGTAACACCTACCCATTTTGTCCCGAATATCATTCAGGCTCTTGATATCGCCAAACCGAAGCTAAGTATCCCTGTTGTATATAATTCAAGCGGCTATGAGCGTATCGAAACTATTGCCATGCTTGACGGATATGTCGATATATATCTGCCTGATATCAAGTATTTCTCCCCTGACGTTTCTCTGCGCTATTCGGGTGCGGCTGATTATTTTGAATATGCCTCTGCGGCTGTAAAGGCAATGACTGAACAGGCAGGCAAGCTGACTTTCAATGCTGACGGCGGTCTTATTAAGGGTACTATCGTACGTCATCTCGTACTACCGAAACAGCGCCATGACTCAATGAAGATCATGGACTGGATAGCCGAAAATCTGCCGTCTGACAGCGTTCTTGTCAGCATCATGAATCAGTATACGCCGTTTGATTTTATTTCTGATGAATTTCCTGAATTACAGCGCCGTGTCACCAAAATGGAGTATAACAGCGTTGTTGACCATGCCGCAGAACTCGGCATAAACGGCTTTACACAGCAGAAAAGTTCGGCATCTGATAAATATGTGCCTGATTTTGATTTGTCTTTGATTAAAAAATAGTGAAAATAATTTTTGAAATTTGTCACATTTCTTTTTCGTGATGTGTTATATATAGCGAAACGTTTCAAAGAGGTGATAGAATGACACGAAAGGATTCAGAAAAACTACAGCGTCTCTATGAATTATATGAACAGCCAATGTACAGGATTGCATATGCTGTTTTGCATGACGCATCTCTCGCAGAGGACGCAGTTTCTGACGCTTTTGTGCGTATTATTGACAAGCTGCATAAATTCAGGGAAATCCCATCAGACAAAACAAAAGCCTATATCGTCAAGGTGATAAAAAGTACATCAATTAATATATACAGAAAAAACAAGCGAAAAGTAGAACAGGAAATGCCTATAGATGATGAACTTTTTCAGTACCGTGACGACAGGCAGAATGTTGAACGGGAAGTTTTTGAACGGAATGATAGTTTTTCCGTCGATGATATGCTTAAAGGCATCAGTGAAACTGACAGTAAAATTATTATGCTCAGATGCAGAGACGGTCTTTCATGGAGAGAAGTATCCGAGAAAATGTCTGTCACAGAAACGAATTGCCGCAAGCGTTTTGAACGTTCACGCAAGCGGATAATAGCTATGAAAGGAGAAATTTCAGATGAAAAATAAGATTTTTCCATCAGGTCAGGACTGGGATAAGATCGTTGACGATGCATTCCGTTCCAATGACGTTCACACTTTCTCCGACAATTACCTGCAAAGGAAAGCAAGTTTGCAGAAAGGATTCGTTATGAAAAAGAACGTGAAAAACCCGAAACATACCCTTACAGCCACTCTCGCAGCCTCCGCCGCTGTGGTTATCGCCGTTCCTGCCGCTATTTTCGCATTCAACAGCTCAAAAAATACAGTACCAAGTACTGATGTGCCTGACGTTACGGAAGATACTACTGTAATTTCAACTGCTGAATGTACAACTGCCGCAGAAACAACAGAAACTATTACTGAACCTGCAACAGAAGCAATGGATTATCTTACGGTTGATTATACCTATCTTCCTGAAGGATTTAAAAGAAGTGTTGACTGTGAACAGATTTTCAACAGCGAACGTGGAAGCAGTATCAAGCCATTGTATTTGTACGGCAATATTGATAAGCAGATGAGCGTATATACAGAAAATCTGAACTATGAAAAAGAAAATGCTGAAAACTTAGAGGAATATTCACTTGATGATAAGGATGTTGTTCTTACTTACCGTACAAATTACAGCTTTGCCCCGAATGACTGCAATACATTTGGCAGAATAGCTTTCATGCAATTCAGGGATACGGATTTTTATGCTTATATGTTTGTAACGAACGATGTTACTGATGATGAACTCAAAGCTATTATTGAAGGCATGAGGGCTGTTCCGTGTGACCATGATATCACACAGCGGTGGTTCAATGATGAAGCTATGGAGGGACTTAGTTTTCAGGAATGCACCCGTGATGACCTCAGACTTTATAAAGTCGGCGAGACTATCCACAACGAGAAAAATCTGGCATTATTCAATGAAGATGTTGAAATTACAGTCAAAGACGTTAAAGTTCAGAAATCTCTGGACGGCATATCCGATAATGCTACGGAAATGCCTCAGATTGACAGCAGTATTTTCGATGAGGGCTGGAGTATCGTAACGCTTGATATCAGCTACTATAATCCTACTGACTGTGACCTTAGCGGACACAAGAATTTCCTGACCTGTATTTGCCCGTCAGTATTTTCACTGGATAAGCCGTTTAACACTGAGGCTGCCGAAGAATATTGCTATGACTCTTGGTTGCCTGTTGCCTATTACTCTGACAGTTTCGCCTCCAAGAATAATATTGATCTTCCTGCATACGGCACAGCAGATATCACTGTAAGTTTCCTTGTCAGTGACGAAAATTTCGGCGATCTTTATGTCGATGTTTCAGGTCATGGAACAAATGCAAACGGCGTTCTTGACCTCTGTGACCTTAAACCTGCAAAATAAGCTATGTATTTATAAAAGCAGAGTGTGCATTAACAGCGATACTCATATAGAAACTTTATACTTATTATTGAGGGAAACCCTTTTGAAAAAGGGTTCTCCCTCAAACTCCCTTCCTAAAACTTTTGGGTGTTTTAGCGTATTTGGTATAGGACATATGTCCTATACCAAATACGCCATAATACTAAAAGTCTTTGGAAAGGGGTTCGGGGAAGAACCTTTCCTCAGAAAGGTTTGCCCCGATAA
>JAZUGG010000068.1:0-7066 GCA_045641105.1 Ruminococcus sp.
TCTGAATTAAAAGCAAAAGTCGGCAAAAAGAGGGAGGTCACGGGGAAAGAGAGTGCAGAGGGAAAACCGAAAGGAGGGGGAGAAATGCCGACTTTTACTGCGGTTTTATCGTTCTCCCCCTCCTACAGGTTGTCCCTTTGCTAACGGGGAGCAGAACAACTGACGTTCCCGAAAATAACAGCAATAGAATAATATACATCAGCTATGCATAACAAAGAGAAGTACAGACTGACAGTAACAGACAATCGCCATAAAACATCACCGTCAATCTGCACAATAATCAGCATAAAAACAAACTTCCGTTTGTAATCACATAGCATAAAAAAATAATAGTGATTTTGGGGTGTGTAAGGGTGTGTAGGTGTGTAAACGCCTATAAATAGCCAAAAACGAGCATTTCTACAGGGTGTGTAAGGGTGTGTAATGTGTGTAAGGGCAAAAAAATAAGCAGTCCCCACAAAAGGAACTGCTTATCGCTTAGTTTTCGATTATTCAGCAGAAGGAGCTGATACAGGGCAAACACCTGCACAAGCACCGCACTCTACGCAAGCGTCAGCGTCGATAACGTACTTTCCATCGCCTTCGGAAATTGCGCTAACAGGACACTCACCTGCACAAGCACCACAGCTGATGCAATCATCAGAAATTTTATATGCCATAGTAGATACACCTCCGTAATTATTTGTGAGCTTTTCGCTCACCGTTAAATATATTGTAACATATTTTGCGGAAATGTCAAGTGCTTTTGTGTTAGTCTTGGCTTACATAATGACTTTTCTGCGATATACCGTAATTCCCGAAATAATATCATGAAACATTTTCTTTAGTGGCGCACGGAATACAGTCGCAGCGGCATATGAACAGTACCACCGAAAAAAGGGACGGTCAATGACCGCCCCGATGATCTGTATGAATCATTTCTTAGCCGCTTTCGGCTCTTTCTCAATTCGTGTTACCTCGTTTTCGTCTATGTGCGGCAGAGCACAGGCAATTCCTGCAACTGCCCAGAAAACAGGCGAATATGTGATGTTTCCGCATCCGATAAGGAACAGCAGTGAACCTCCCAGAGCAAGGAAAAACAGCGTAGTACCAACTGCCCCACGTCTTTTCTTCATCGCACCAAAGCTGACAAAAAGCATCGGCACAATTACCAGAAGAAGCGCAATAAGCGACGGTATGCCTCGTGTTGCGGCTGTATAGAGATACTCATTGTATACTCTGTCAAATACGCCCTTGTTATACTTGATTATATCAACAACGGCAGGATCTTCAAGTTCTTCGGAAGGACCTGCGGTATAGACCTGCGGAAATGCAAGCTGGTCAGGGCCTGTGCCTGTGAGTTTGTTATCGCTGATGATATCCATAGTCTTGCTGTTCATGTTGAGATACAGGTCAAGAGTATCGTCGATATCATTGACATCATAGTTGAAATCGCCCGATGCAGTGATTCTCATGTAGCTGTCAGCCCACCACAGTTCACGTCCGTCATAGAGCCTGTATGAGGAGATATTGCCGATAAGACCTGCACTGACGATGATAACGGCGGCGGCAGCTCCCACAGCAGTCGGGATAATGCTTAAGATCTTCTTCTTCGGCTGTTTCGTGATGAATACGCTGAGAGCGGCGGCGATAACCGAAAAAGCAATGCCGCAGATGCCTATGAATGAATATGTCATCATCATGACAAAGCCGAATATCGCAGATGCGATAAGGCTGATATTCCTGAATCTGCCGACTTTTGTAGTAACAGCGCATATCAGAGCGGCTGTGAGCGACAGTGTGAGGAGCATTGCAAGAAACAGCGGTGACTGTGAAAGTCCCGATGCCGAATATGTTTCGATGTGCAGGGAGACCATTCTGTAATGCGAAAGCTTGCCCGTGAATATCTGGATAAGTGCGACTGTGGAGTTGACCATTCCTGCGAGGATAAGTCCGTTGAACAATGCCTCGGCGGCTTTTTTCTTCTTTATTGAAGCGGCGGCAACAAAGATGCACCAGTAGAAGATTATCGCAAGCAGACCTTCACATCTCTCGGGAAAGCCGTAGAGACCGACATACATATCAGCCGACCTGAAAACGGATACTGCGCCCCAGAGCAGAGTGAACGAGAATGCGCAGACGGGGAGGAGAGTGCTCCCCTTGATATATTTCTTGATGAGTGCGATTATTGTCATTATCATGCAGTAAACGCCGCATACGGCAAGACCTGCCGCAGAGAATGTATAGGTCGATGTCGTGAATATCTCAGGGATAAGCGTAAAGAGCGAGACAATGACACACGAGCCTATCAGACCGATCGAAGCAAGCTTTGCATACTGCTTTTCGGTCATGTTGAGGATAAAGTTTGATTTTTCTGTTGAATGGAATATGGTTTTTGGCATAACTGATTATTTCCTTCTGATGGTAATATTATAGCCTTCATCGGTCAGTTCATTGACCAGAACGATAACGCCGGGATCTACTGTTTCAAGACCGTTTGAATCATAGAAATTGAAGCCCCTGATGCTGTTTATGAGAACGCCGTCCTCATAGAACAGGTTGTCTGACGGTGTATCGTTGATAACACGGATAAAGCGCTTCAGGTTTTCTCCGGCAGGAAGTGAGGCTGTCTTTGAGTTGTCATACTTGAACATCTGCCAGTAGTCGGCAGGATCAACCTCTGCATCGACATGGAAAGCACGTATTCCGCTTCCCTGCGGTTTCCACCAGTATTCGTCGGGGATTGCGCTGTTGTTGCCGCTGAGAGTTGTATATTCAAGAATGATGAATTCGGATTTATATTCGCTGTCAAGACTGCGGTATGGTATGATTATGCAGTTGCCGTCATCTGACTGAGCGTCACGGAGAACGTATTTCTGAGGAATATCACCTGTGAATACTTCTATCTGATTTTCTCTGTACCAGCCGAGCATGAGTTTTGAAGCGGCTGAAAGGTCTGAGTATACCTCGTCCATAAGTTCAAAGCCTGCCGAACCGTGGAGACCTTCGGTATCATCTCCGTCATAGAGATAGTAGTCGGGCAGTCCCATGCAGTGTGCGGCTTCGTGTGTGTATGTTGAAGCAAAGTTTCTGTATCCGAAATAGCTGTCTATCTCGGCATTTCCGATAATGATATGTCCCGGTCTCATGCCGTCAACGGTCTTGTCGGGAGCACCGCCGTATGTACCTGCGGCAGCCCACCAGTTGTCGTCGTTTGTCTCGGCAGGAACGGAAATGAGGATAGAATCGATAACACCGTCATAGTTTCCGTCATAGTCAGCATAGTTTGTCTGTGCGTCGAAAGCGTCGAGAACTTCGTTGATAAGCTGACACTTGTAAGAGTCGTTCTCATAGTATGAGACAGGATTTTTTGCGGTATATCTGAACACATCGCCCTGAAGCTCCATAACGCCCTTTGAGGCACGGCTGAAATAAGCTCTGAGGCTCTCGTTCGGGAAGCATGGATTTTCCTCGTCAGTGCCGCCGAAAACGATATCATAGATATGGTCTGTAGTCGGGGCATATGTATAGCGGCAGTCAGGGAAATCGACATAGAATACCACCATTCCGGCAGTACCCTGTGACGGGAGAGAGCCGTACATATTGCTTACAGGCGGTGTGATGAATTCGTCTGACTTTGCTTCCGGTGTGACTGTAGTCGTGGTTGTTGTGGTTGTTGTTGTCGTTGTTGTGGTTTTCTTTGTAGTGGTAGTTGTAGCTTTTGTTGTCGTTGTTGTGACGGCAGTAGTCTTTGCAGTAGTGGTATTTCTGGAAGAATTCAGAACAAGCTGTTTGATTTTTGAAATATCGTTAGCATTAAGTACCTTATCTTTGTTGATATCAGCGTTTATGAAGCCCTGTTTGGAAATATCTGCTTTGCCCATGATATATCTTTGCAGGAGGTTGATGTCATCGAGGTTTACTTTGCGGTCGCAGTTGACATCTCCTGCGAGAGTAGAGGACTGTGTTGCCGCCAGAGCAGAAGGGATCTGCGGAACAGAAGCGGCAACGGTAAGAACGGATACGGCGGCTGAAATAACTCTGTAAAGTGTGGACTTTTTGTTCATGAGATATTCTCCTTTAAAAATAAAAAAATGAAAATGAAATAAAAAAACTGCGGACAGCAAACACCGTCCGCAGTAATACCGCATTATTTTGCGTAGTCAGTAACTCGGCTTTCACGAATGATATTGACCTTGATCTGTCCCGGATAGTCCATTTCGGATTCGATCTGTGATGCAATATCTCTTGCGACGAGAACCATTTTCTCATCGTTGATGATTTCGGGGATGACCATGATTCTGACTTCACGGCCTGCCTGAACAGCAAAGCACTTCTCAACACCCTCATAGGATGTGCAGATTTCTTCAAGCTTCTGGAGACGCTTGATATAGCTTTCATAGTTTTCGCTTCTTGCGGCAGGTCTTGCAGCGGAGATAGCGTCGGCAGCCTGAACGATGCAGGCTATTACTGTTTTCGGCTCAACGTCATTGTGGTGAGCTTCGACAGCGTGGATGATGACAGGATTCTCGTTGTACTTCTTGCAGACATCAACGCCTATCTGAACGTGAGAGCCTTCGATCTCGGCGGTAAGAGCCTTACCGATATCGTGGAGCAGACCTGCACGTCTTGCGACATTGGCATCGACACCCAGTTCAGCGGCAAGAACTCCGCAGAGTTTAGCGACTTCGATAGAGTGGTCGAGGACATTCTGTCTGTAGCTTGTACGGAACTTCAGACGGCCGATGAGCTTGATGAGTTCATGGTTAAGACCGTGAACATTGGTCTCAATAACAGCACGTTCGCCTTCCTGTTTGATACGGTACTCAACTTCACGCTTAGCTTTATCGACCATTTCCTCGATGCGAGTCGGGTGGATACGGCCGTCAGCGATAAGTTTTTCGAGGGCGATTCTTGCGACCTCACGTCTTATCTGGTCAAAGCATGAGAGAGTGATAGCTTCAGGTGTATCATCGATGATGAGGTCAACACCTGTGAGAGTTTCGAGGGTGCGGATATTTCGTCCCTCACGGCCGATAATGCGGCCCTTCATTTCGTCACTTGGGAGAGGTACAACGGAAACGGCAGCTTCCGAGACCTGATCTGCGGCAACTTTGGCGATAGCAAGCGAAACATAGCTTCTTGCTTTCTCCTGACATTCGTCCTTTATCTGCTGTTCATAAGCCTGTATCTTGACAGCTTTTTCGTGGACGAGATCTTCCTCAAGTTTAGAGATTATGTATTCCTTTGCCTGATCTTTGGTGAATTCGGAAATTCTTTCAAGAATATCCATCTGACTTTTCTTGATAGCCTCAGCTTCCTTGAGTTTTTCATCAGCAGTTTTTATCTTCTGATTGAGGGTTTCCTCTTTTTTCTCAAGGTTATCGGTTTTCTTATCAAGGTTTTCTTCCTTCTGCTGCATACGTCTTTCCTGACGTGACAGTTCGGTTCTGCGGTCCTTGATTTCCTTATCGGCTTCGGAGCGGAGTTTATGAATTTCGTCCTTAGCTTCAATAAGCGCACTTTTCTTTTTGCTGTCAGCATCCTTTTCGGCATCATCAACGATGCGCTTGGCTTGCTGTTCAGCAGAACCTACGATAGCCTCAGCCTGTTGTTTACGCTGTTCGATACCTGCGGAAACGCCTTTCTGGTAGAACTTATCCTTGGTAAGGAAATAGACAACGACAGCACCTACGGCTAAACCGATGATGAGAGCAACTATAGCAAGTTTCATCAGTGCATTACCTCCTTTTTGTAAAAATGTATAATAAGCTTGTATTATAAACCTATTACTTACGGCTGAGTAGGGAGCAGAGCCGAAAAGGCGGTAAATGCCGCATTATTTTATTCATTTGTATATATTCGGAAACTTCATCTGAAGTGACCTGATACAGCGGAGAGCATCCGCAAAAACATTGTTTCGGCAAGATAGGTAAGATCAAGAAATTCCCCGTGATGCCGTGGTTTTGTTTTATGAATTTATAAACTATAGAGCAATTTGTTATATCTCTTGTGCATCTATAGAATGATGTAAAACAAAGCTGCATATACTGCCGTAGTAATATAATGCAAATAAATACAACACATTCATTATAACCTTTTTTTCGCTGTCTGTCAATAGAAAAAAATCAGATTTATTATTTACAGAATACGCAGATAATGGGATGAAATGTGGATAAAGTGAAAAAAGATACAATAATTTTGTAAGAATGCACAAAAAAATGATATCAGGAGAGGTGATATAGCTGAATTTTTTGTGCAAAGAGCCAAACGACAAATTGCACTATAAAAAATCCGTAAAGCTCAACGGGAAAAAATATGGTACGATTGTGGTGGGATGCTGCTTTGTGCATCCCCTAATCCCCGAAATTTATTGTATTTCGTTCTATGTTATTCTTTTCGTTAACGTCAATTGTTCTGCTACTCGTTATGCAAAAGGATAGTTTGCTTTTCTATTTGTATTCTTTACGAGACTGTCAATTGTCCGCCAAAGGTGGATTTTTCATTCTATGTTATTTTTTATGTTGCTGTCAGTTGTTCTGCTACCCGTTATGCATAGTTGAAGTTTATTCTTCTATTGTTATTCTTTACGAGACTGTCAGTTGTCCACCAAAGAGGGGCACCTCTTGGGCAAAAGGGAGAGGGCAACGCAAAACTGGTACAAAATCTGACATTTCCCTCTCCCCCTGTTTGGTTTACAGAAAAACTTCCGTGAGCGAAAGCAGACTTTCAGTTCCGTACAGATTGACAGCGTGACTGTGAGCGCAGACTCTGCGCTTCCCCTCTCTGGACTCTCCCTTCCCTCAACCCTTTTTTCCATACCCTTTGTCAGATTTTGACTGTTCTTCGCAAAACACTTACGTGTTTGCTCTCATACAATGTGAGAATTGTTGCTTTTTATTATCATTTATCACAAACTATCAGCACAGTATTTGTGGATATGACCGAAAATGTAGGAAACGCTTTAGCGTTTCTCGGCTGGTTCTGAATTAAAAGCAAAAGTCGGCAAAAAGAGGGAGGTCACGGGGAAAGAGAGTGCAGAGGGAAAACCGAAAGGAGGGGGAGAAATGCCGACTTTTACTGCGGT
>JAZUGG010000069.1:0-12713 GCA_045641105.1 Ruminococcus sp.
ATGTTTACACATATTACATTTGCTCAGTATATTCAGTATATAATTCTTGGTGCATTCACGCATATCGCCCTGAATTTTATTCTGCTGAAGCTGAAAATACGTAAAAATATATGATAAGGAGATTTTAATATGCTGAAGCGCCTGAATATTTATTTTAAAGAGATGTACCCGATAATACCACGATTATTTCTCGGAGCAGTTGTTTTTCTTGAGATATATTTCATCGTTCTCCTCAACAACGGCGTGACTGATTTTCATATCTCTCCTGCCGAATTTATCGGCGGATTCACGGTATTCAGCTTTCTTTGCTGGCTCAGAATTGCCGATGATTTCAAGGATTACGAACTTGACTGCCGCCTTTTCAAAGAACGCCCTCTCCCTTCCGGCAGAGTAACCAAAAAAGATCTCGGCATTTTTGTCGGAATTCTTATCAGTGTTACGATAATACTGAATGTAATTTTTATGAATAATCTGCCATTCTTTTTTTTCCTCTATATCTACGGCACATTAATGTCACTATGGTTTTTCAGCAAAAAGAAAATACAGAAAAGTCTGCCGCTTGCACTGGTAACACATAACCCTGTGCAGATGATAATGAACATCTACATCATTTCATTCACTTGTATAAAGTACGGATTATCGGCATTTACCCTTACAAATGTACTTGCCGCATTCACACTCTACTTCCCTGCCCTCATCTGGGAGGTATCAAGAAAAATCAAAGCCCCCGAAGACGAAACAGAATATGTCACATACTCAAAACTGTTCGGCTACAAAAAAGCAACTCGTTTCGTACTTATTATGACCATAGTGGACATCATAACAAATTTCCTTCTTGTATATAAACTCAGCAAGCTTTCGATTCTTGCACTGCTTGTAAATGTGATATGGATGACATGGAAATTTGTGGAATACATCCGTGATCCGCACAAGTTCCGCCTTGTAGAAAAAGTTGAACGCTATACCTACATTCAGGAAAGCATAATGCTTATCACTGTTGCAGGTTATATAATTTCAGTGAGGTTTTTCTGATGATCGTGCATTATGATAACTATACGCAATTCAATATCGGCGCAAAAGCACAGCGTCTGTTCAAAATGAAAGAAAACGGCATAAATGTACCTGATTTTTTCTGCATCACCGCAAATACGGATATTTCAGAAGCCTGTGAATATGTCAAAAGCAAATTTTCTGAAGATACATTGTTTTCGATACGCTCCTCGGCAAGTGCGGAGGACGGAGCAAATTTCTCATTTGCAGGTCAGCTTGATACATTTCTGTTTGTAAAATACAGCGATATTTCGTCAAAAATTGCTCAGTGCCGTGCCTCAGCCGAAAGCAGCGGAATCAATGAATATCTTTCGTTCAGCGGCATCAGTCAAAATGAATTCAGCATGACAGTTATCGTTCAGGTCATGATAGATGCTGAACTTTCAGGTGTGCTCTTTACAGCCAATCCGCAGGGTATAATCAACGAAACAGTCATAACCGTCGGCAGAGGCACTGGTGACAATGTGGTTGAGGATAAAGTCCCCGTCACCACATATTACTGCAACCACTCAGACGGTACAACATATGCAGAAATATCAGGAGATTCACCTGTTCTTGAAACCAGAATGCTTACTGAACTGCTGAGTATTTCTGCTCATATTCGTCAGCTTTTCGGCTGTGAATGTGATATTGAGTACGCTATAAAAAACAACTGCTTGTATATTTTGCAGGCAAGACCTATCACTACTCTGCATACAGATAAGCATATTATCCTCGACAGCAGCAATATTTCAGAAAGCTATCCTGACATTTCAATGCCGATGACCATAAGCTTTGTAAATGATGTGTATCACCTTGTGTTCAGCAGTCTTGTTCGGCGTATCACCCGAAATGACGGCACTTGCGAGCGTCTTGACAGCGTTCTTTCAAAAATGACGGACTCGGCAAACGGAAGAATATACTACAGGATAAGCAGTTGGTATGACGTAATAGCTATGCTTCCGTTCAGCAAAAAAATCATACCTGTATGGCAGGAAATGCTCGGCGTTTCGGACAAAAGCGTTACTCAATCGGCTGAACCGCCACAAAAATCCACAAAATTCAGGGTATTGCTTTCGTTCATTCAGTACATGAGTTCAAACGAGCGCAGAATGAAGGAACTGAACCGCTATTTTGATGAGGTCTATCCGAAATTCCGTGAACGCATCGAAACAACCGATTCACCTGAAAAGCTGTTTGAGATATACTCCGAACTGAAAGATGCCCTTGCAAGCCGCTGGGATGTGACACTGATAAATGATATGTATTCCTTTATTTTCACTGCACTTTTGAAGCGTAAACTTGCATCAATAGGCGTTGAAAATCCCGAAGATTCGGCAAACAGAATGATATGCGGCTCTGATTTGATTGAGAGCATGAAGCCTGTGAAACTGCTTTCGGAAATCAGGGATACACTGGAAAATGAAAAGCTGTCTGAAACTTTTTTTGCAATTAATGATACTGCGGAATTTGAACATTTTCTGGAAGGCAATTCACATTCTTCACAGCTTATTTCAAGATATATCGATGAATTCGGGGACAGATGCCCGTGTGAATTAAAGCTTGAATCTGAAACATACCGTACAAATCCTCTGCTTTTTATCGGTACAGCCGCTAACTTTTCGGAAATGCCGAAAAGCAGTAACTTATGCCGTGAAAAACTGCACGGCTTGGCGAAAATATACGCAAAAAAAGCCTATAACGGCATTATGCTCCGTGAAAAATCAAGAATGTCACGAGGCAGGATATTCGGTCTTATTCGTGAGATAATCCTGCGGTGCGGCAGAAATTTCGCAGAAAACGGACTCATCAGCAGTCAGCGTGATATTTTCTTCCTGACGTTTGATGAACTGGAAAATGCCGCAAAAGGCAATTCCTCCGATCTGAAAAATATTATCAGCAACCGACGGAAAGAATGGGATTCCTTTGCAAAACTGCCTGCCTATACCAGAATTATTTTCGACAGGGAAGTTTTCGACAAACATCCGTCTGATACCGTATCAGACCTTGTATGCGGCGATAATCCGCTGATTTTTGGCACTCCTTGTTCTTCGGGCATAGTTGAGGGAGAGATTCTTCGTGTTACCAAGCCTGATGCTGATACGGATACATCGGACAAAATAATTCTTGCGGAAATGACCGATCCAGGCTGGATTTTCGCAGTTTCTCAGTCTCTCGGCATCATTTCAAAAAAAGGCTCACTGCTTTCGCATACAGCCATTATTTCCAGAGAACTGAATAAGCCTGCGGTCGTTGGCGTGGGAAATGCCTGCAACAACCTGAAAAACGGCGATTATGTGCGGCTTAACGGAACTGACGGCACTGTACAGCTTATTCGCCGCAGTTCTGACATAAAAGACAGCACTACATCAAAATTGTGCAGTGCTGTCTGAAGAAAGAGAAAGGTACTATCATGAAATATTCAGCAATTCAGTTTGACAGTGATGAAAAAAAGCTTGTTCACAGATTTATCGGATTTCCGCAAAAACTTTACAGCAAGGATAAGCTCGTTCAGGACACCAAAACCGAAATCGCACTCCTACAGGGAAAGCATATCCTGAGCCATTATTTTGACGTATATCCTTTTCTTGCGTTCGATGAATATGATAATACAGCAGCACGATGTCTGCTCACAGTTTACCATGACCGAAAATGCGCATATATCGGCTATTTTGAGTGCATTGATTCGGATGCGGCGGCAAAATGCATCATGTCCGCCGCAGAAAAAAAGGCTCATCAGCTTGGCTGTACATCTGTTATCGGGCCTGTCGATGCATCATTCTGGATTCGCTACCGCCTGAAAACCAACTGCTTTGACCAGCCGCCCTATACGGGTGAACCGTATAATATGCCGTATTACGCCCGTTTTTTCACAGAAAACGGCTACTCGGTCTGCGGAGAATACATCTCAAACCGCTATGGAATTATTGAGCCTGACTTTATAAATGAAAAAAATGTTCGCCGCCTGAACCGCTTCAAGGATATGGGATATGTTATAAAAAGTCCAGATAAATCAACATTTGAGCAAAGTCTGCATGAGGTGTACGGACTGCTGATAAGCCTATATTCCAACTTTCAGACCTTTTCTATGATAACTGAGGACGAATTTTGCAGATTGTACGCTCCGATGAAATTCGCAGCCGATCTCAGCATGGTCAAAATAGCATACTTCAATGATGTTCCCGTAGGTTTCTCGGTAAATCTTCCGAATTACGGCAATGCATCAAGCGGCAGACATACGCCGTCAAAGCTTCTGAAAATGCTGAGGATAAAAAAAGCACCAAAGGATTATATTCTGCTGTATCTCGGCGTAAACCGTGACCACCTCGGTCTTGGAAAAGCTGTCACTGAGGATATCCTCTGCCGCCTGAGTGAAAAAAAGGCGGTTTCAATCGGTGCGCTTATCCGCCGTGGAAAAGTAACAGGCACATATTTCAGCAAGATAATCGAAAAAGAGTATGAATACCTGCTGTACGAAAAAAAGCTTCCATAAAACAGCACCGCACATAGTAACGATAGTACAAACTTCTATATCAGTACCGCTGTTACTTTATACGGTGCTGTCTTGTTATTCATGGCAAAGTCAGCCTATAAGCGCTTTTTTAAGCATTATGAGATCAAAGGTGTCAAGTATTAAATCGTTGTTCATATCGCCGGCTTTCCAGTTTTTCAGTTCTGTATCAGGCGCATTAATCAGCCATTTCTGCATAGTTACTGCATCCGCAATATTGAATTCGCCGTCTGCATTCACATCTCCATTTGGAACAGCCGCCGAAAGTCTGAGTCTGTTTGAAGATAAAGTATTCTTGTTGTCAAACTTTACAGTCGGTTCTTTTCCTGCGGCAAGAGGATTATCAGCATCATACATTGCAAGACAAATTATCGAACTCTCATCAAAATCGCCGTCATATTCAAACAGGAATGCCTTTTCTTCATCATCATGGAAAGTGCCTTTTTCAATTCTGACAGGCTTGCCGAAGTTTTTCAGCTTGTTTCCGTCTTTATCGGTTATTTCCGCACAGAGGTCAATGTTGAAGAATGCAGGTGCAAGACCTGTATTTTTTATTGTGACCAAAAGCTTACTGCCGTTTCTCTTTGCCGATGTCACGGTATAATTATAGCCCAGACGATGCGACATCTCATCCAGAAGCTCCTTATTTTCACGGTATATCTGATATCCGAATGTACTGTCCATATCTATCGATAACATAGTCAGATGCGGAATTTCAATAGTCTCACGGAAACGAGTCTCTGTCCAAGGCAGATAATTACTTGTGTTATCAGGGGCTATATTCTTCATGTAATTATACTGGTGATGATAATCTCCCATAACCGGATAATTTGCTCTGTAAACGGGACGAAGATCCCATTCTTCATTCGGTGTCATTATCAAACCGTCGTTACGCTTTGTAATGCCGATAGAAAGTGCATAATCATATACCTCTCCCTTTACATCTGACAATGCACAAAGAGTCGTAGTGTCAAATACTGATGCAAAATGATCGAGCATATCCTTCTGAAGCTCTATTGACGGCATTTCGTTGCCTATAAACTGGGAAGTATGCCACTCTCCGAAATTGCCGAATGCACGTATCTCAACAAATTCTACACGGGGATCGCCGTCATATCTCTCAGCCATTGCTGTTATAAAATCCTTGTAAGCCTGAATATAGACAGGATCAGACCAGTCAGGTATCTTTATCTTAACGGAAGGATCACCGTATTTATATGTTGCAACATCCATTTTTGCGCCTTTATCCAGAACCCACTGAGGAACAAAATTATGTTCCGCTCCATAATTATCATCCGAGCCTGAACCTGTAGAATACGGCAGAACTCTTATTCCGTATGTCATGCCGTGCTTTTCACATGCTTCAAGCATTTCATCAATGTCATCCCATTTATATACGCCCTCTGACGGATTAAGATCCTTCCAGAAAAGCACGTCATAACAAACCGTTACCACATCCCATGCATGATTATCATATTCTCCGCCAATGCCATAACGATATGATGACTCAAACTGGGCAGGATTAGTTATCTCCATGACGAATCCCTTGTGAGGATTGGCTATCGGCCCTTCTGATGCTTCGGTTTGGTATACGACTGTCTGAGCATTATCAAATCCTTCAAATAAATCGGTATTGCTGTCATCAGGCGGAACCGGTGACGGGAACAGTTGTTCAGCCGCCATTTCTGCAAGTATTTCTGCACCTTTTTTGTTTGGATGTATTTCGTTTACACTTCCGTTATCATACGACTGATAGTAATCAGGTACGCCGTAATATGTTTTCTCCAGACAAAATTCCAGCCACGGCTGAAACAGATCAATAATGCCGACATTTTCGGATTCTGCAATTTTCTCGACCTTATCGCCATACCATTGATTTGTAATGACAGGATATTTTCTATGGTCATAAAGCATACCCTGCTGCTTCACAAGATAAACTGTCATACCCTTGGCTTTGGCACGTCTGACCATATCAGTCATTGCCGCTTCATATTCTGATGAATCCTTATTATTCTTTTCATTCTCCCTGTAATCGTTGATACCAATGGAAATAAGGAGAATGTCCCCGGATTTTCCGTAATATTCCGATACTTCAAAGCTGTCATGTTCTGCAAGCTTTACGGCACTCATACCGTTGATAGCCAGATTCCGCACATCATACTTATCAGTATCGATGTACTTGCTCAATGCCTGTCCCCAGCCGTGAGCGTTGGTATCAGGGACATTGTAATAATTGCAGACAGTTGAATCGCCGTACAGCCATATTGTTGGTTTCGTGACCGTATCTGAGGATATCTGCTCAATTTCAAGCGTACTGAAAGAGTGACTGTCTCCCACGCCGTTAGTCGCATATATGTTAAGCTGACCGTCTGTGACGGGGATAGTAAACGAATCAGACGCATTGTTTCCTGTCAGGAAGTAAAGCTGTGACCTGCCTTCTGCTGAAATAGTGGTTGACTGATCGTTTCCCGTTGTCACCGTGATTTTGTATACGCCTTTCGGCAGATCAACGTTGAAAATATGATTCGGAACATCGTTCTTAAACCGTACTGCATCTGCTAATGCTCCTGTTCCGTTTGCCTTGACATTTTCTACAGCATCGGTCTTTGCAAAGCCATATCCTTTTGAAGAACTGTATCCGTCAGATGCAGATACTCCTATGTAGCCATTTTCCGTACCAAGTCCGCCGAAATCGAATTTGTATGAGACAAGTTTTTCAGCCGACACACCTGTTGTTACAGGCATAGAAAATGTTAATGCCGCCAATGAAAGTGTAAGTGCCAGAAATCGTTTCATAAAAATCATCTCCGCTTAAAAATATAATGATGCTGAGGTATCATTTAGTATTATCATTATATCACAATTCAATAGTGAAATCAACTGATATTATAAAAAATGTCTGTATTTTTTTGTACATTTTAGTATGATAATTATTTGTCAGACGTGCTTTGTACATAAAAAACCGCCCTGAATCAGGGCGGAAAGATTAGGGTTATTTGAACAGATTTTTCAGTTTCTGCCAGAATGAAAGCTTTTTCTTCTGTACGGGCTTTGGAGCTTCAGTTTTTGGAATGACTACAGAATCGGTCTTTATGACGAACTGCACGCTTGCAACTTCGGTGTTCTTATCAGATACGAATGAAACGTCTGTCAGATCAGTACCTTTTATCCTGTCAAGCAGTGAATCTATTTCCGTATCGATCTTTCTGTCTATACCGCTCGTTTTGTCACGCAGTCTGCCTGTTCCGTCTGCAAGTTCCTTTGAGCCGTCAGATAACTCGGATGTTCCGTCATACAGGGCTGATACACCGCTTTTCAGGTCATCTGCGCCCGATTTCAGTTCCTTGCTGCCGCTTGTAAGTGCAGATGCACCGCTTGTCAATGACTGATAGCCTGACACTATCTGTGCAACGCCGTCAGTGTACTGATGTATTCCGCTGTCAAGTCCCGAATACTGTCCTGCAAGTTCGGTTATACCGTCAGAAAGCGATGATAGTTTTACAAGCATACCCGATATCGTATCAACAAGCGTCTGCATTCCTGCATGGAATTCAGCATAACTGCCGTCAAGCTGTGAAACGCCGCCGTAAAGCTGTTCCGCACCGCTGTTAAGTATACCAAGATACGACTGCGTACCCTGAATCATTCCGTTACTGCCTGTAAGAAGCTGAATTACATTTTTGGACAGTTCTATCTGAGACAGTATCTGTGCTTTTTCCGCAGAACCTTCGGGAAGTGCTCCTGCCGCCGCTGTCAGACCTGCGATCTGTTCCTGTAAGGCCTGAATTGCGGCTGTATTACCGCTGCTGAGGGCATTTATGTCAAGTCCGTTCTGCGACATAGCTCCAAGATATGCAGAATAAGCTGTCCCCTGTCGAAGCAGTTCTGCGCCGCTTTTCAGGTCATTGATGCCGTTTTTTATCTGTCCCGATGCATTCAGAAGTGTACGCAGTTTTTCGGTATCTGTGGAAACGGAATCAAGAGCGTTCTGAATAGTGTTCAGTGCATCACGAACCTGTGACGAACCGCCGTTGAGCATATCATTATTCGCATAAAGCTCATTCAGTCCCTCCTGAACCGTTTTAACGCCGCTTTCAAGCTTGGTGATGCCGCTGTCAAGGGTGTCAGCACCGCTTGCAAGCTTCTGCGAACCGTCTTTCAGGTCTTTCGTACCGTTTTTGATAGTACCTGTACCGTCTGAAAGTGATTTTGCACCGTCATCAAGCTTACCGATACCGTCAGTAAGCTCGTTTATCTTATCGGAAAATGATGATGTATCAACCGTCATATTGAGATTGAGTTTTATGCCGTTTATTGCCGCACCTGTCATCTCAAAATCCGTTACATCCGCAAAAATCGCTGTATCTATGCCCTTATCAGGCAGGATCGTATAGGTAAGCTGTTTTTTTGAGCCGACATTCGCCATTGTTGCATCAGCAGAAACGATATTCCTGCATTTTTCTGTATCAAGCGTAAAATCCGCCTGCAATGCACATCCCTCATAAAAATCAGAGGTACACTTTTCGTTTTTCCTGACTTTGAACTCAATTTTCAGCTTTCCGCTTTTTCCTGCAACTTCCTTTGCAGTCAGTTCCTTGTCATCAAGAAAATATTTTATAGTGATATCCCACGGTATTTCGGCATTCGGCAATGTTCCCTGAACATACACCCTGTCTGCTTTTGTGTTGATAGTATAGCCGTCAGCAGTCTTTTTCGGTTCATCTGATGTATTGAGTACCTTCAGATCGGTATAACTGCCGTAATCTGCATGACTTCCGCTTCCGAAAATATTGACTGCGTACACATCCCTGACACTGCCCGAAGCATCAGCCATGACATATATGACCTCCTCTTTCGGAGATGTCTCATTCTGTGCCGCCGCATTCAGCGGAAGTGCGCTGAACGTCATCATAAATGCCATTGCAGCCGCTGTATATTTCTTCATCTTTTTCATATTCATCTCTCCTTAGCGAATCCCGAATGAAGTGTCGTTTTACCGATAAGTCCGTCAAACAGATAAAGCAGTCCGGGCAGAACAAAAAGCACTATCATAAGCGAACAAAGCGTACCTCTGCCGATAAACAGACCAAGCTGTGCAAGCAGTCCGTGCGTGGAAATGAATCCCATGAGGAAGCCGACTACTATCATTACGCTGCTTGAAGCTATGAGCGATACCACACACGATGAAAGCATCTGCTGTATCGCCTGTTTTTTTCCTGACTCCTTGCGAAGTTCAAGATAACGGTCAGTGAACAGTATCGCATAGTCAACCGTTGCACCGAGCTGTATTGAACTTACTATCAGGTATGAAATGTAGAAGATAGTAGTGTCCATGAAATACGGGAATGACATATTCACCCATATCGCCGTTTCAATGCTGAGAACAAGTATAAAAGGCAGAGAAAGCGATTTCATGGTCAGAAGCAGTACAATGAACACTGCACCGATCGCTATCAGATTGACTTTCAGCATATCACTTGTGACCGTTTTCATCAGGTCATATGTGGTCACGCCCTGACCTGCAAGATGATACTCCTCATAGAATGTTTCCGCAGTATTGCGTATTTCCTCAACAAGTTCAAATGTCCCTTCGCCCTCATATTCCGTATCCATATTCAGCACCAGACGTGAATAATTATCCGAAACAAGCTTTGAGAGTGTCTCCTCATCAAGATACTGTTCAGGTATCTCTATGCCGACTGTGTCCACATACGAAAGCACTGATGAGACCTGCGGAAGTGCCTGCAATCTTTCGGAAAGCTTTTTCATAGTCACATTGTCACCCTTCGGCACCATTAGCACATAGGTATCGCTTTTGCCGTAAATCTCCTCAATTGCCTCGGTATCCCTGCCGTATTCAGTGCCTTTTCCGAAAATATTTGATGCACCGTAATAGTAGCTGTTTGAGTTCGAGGCAAGGTATGACGGTATCATAATAACTGCGAAAAATGCGGCAAGCGGCAGCATTATCTTTGTTACCAGCCGTGCAAAGCCGTCAAATTTCGGAACAAAAGGACGATGTGAAGTTTTGTCCATAAGCTTATACGTCAGCAGAATCAGATTCGGCATAAGCACAAAAACCGAGATAAGGCTTATCGCAACACCCTTTGCAAGCACAAGTCCCATGTCAGGGCCTATCCTGAAACGCATCAGACACAATGCCGCAAAGCCTATGACTGTTGTAAGACCGCTTGACAGAATTGATGATGTTGATTTGCAGAGCGCCTCCGTCATCGCCTCATGTACATCTGCTTTTTCCTTTCGGCACTGCTCAAAGCGGTGAATCAGGAATACGGAATAATCCAGAGATACTGCTATCTGCAAAGTCGGAGCGGCGGCATTTGATACGAATGATATCGTGCCGAAGATAATATTTGTACCCATGTTCATGACTATTGCCGCACCAAGTCCGAGCATGATGACAATAGGTTCAGCCCATGAACCTGTGGTCATTGTCAGTATGAATATTACGAATATGACCGTGCATATTGCTATCACCGACACTTCTTCCAGTGTGTTTTTCGTGGCGGCGGCTGTTGAAGCGGCTGTACCCGTTATCGCATTGTCCTCGCCGATTATCTCACGTATTTCGGCAATTGCATCGGATATTTTCTCCTCCTCAACAGTTACACTGTAAAGTGCCGCACCGTCCTTGAAGTAATCATCAACAAGCGATTGGTCAAGAGTTTCGAGCGGCTGTAGAATATCACAGCTGTCATCAAGCCATGTCACTCCTGAAACGCCGTCAACTGCGGCAAGTTTCTCCTTATATTCAAGAGCCTGCGGCAGTGTGAGATTTTTGACCATGACACGGGCATTCGGTATTCCGCCTGTGTATTCTTCGTTCATCACATCTATTGCGACGGATGACGGGCTTTCTGACGGAAGATAGTCAGCTATGTCATAATTTACGCCGACAAGCGGCATCATCAGTCCGCATATGACTGATAATAAAAGAAAAAATATTACAATAAGCTTTGGTTTTGCTGTAATAAAGCTGTAAAATTTTTTCATGTTGTCACCTCCAACTACATCTTAACACAGCAAAATCAGCTTTTCAACGGATAAAATCACCTAAATGTGTGAAATTCGGACAAATATGTAAAATTGATGGTCAAATGTCCGATTTTTCCCTTGCATCAATGCCGAATTTATGATATACTTTTCACAGAGGTGATATTATGACTTACACTGTTACCAGCAATAATACCAAAAAAACTCTTGCTGATGCACTGAAGCTTCTGCTTGAAAAAAAGCCGCTTGCGAAAATAACCGTAAGCGACATTATACGTGAATGCAGTCTCAACCGAAAAACATTCTATTATCATTTTCAGGATATCCATGACCTGTTGAAATGGATGCTAAATCAGGAAGCTATCGAACGCATCAAAAGCTTTACTGCCGCTATGGAATTTGAGGAGGGCATGGTATTCCTTCTTAAATATATCGAGGAAAACCGACATATCCTCAACTGTGTATGCGACTCTCTCGGAAGCCTTGAAATAAAGCGTGGACTTTACAAGGACTTTGAATTCATTGCAAAAAAAATGCTTTCCGCCGCCGAAAAAAATCATGGTGTAAGGCTGTCTGACGATTACCGTACATTCCTTGGTTCATTCTTCATTGAAGCAATGTCAGGCAAGCTTTTTGAAATTATCCAGAGCAAGGAAAGCTGTGACCGTGAAAAAATAATTGAATATGTTTCGTTTACGATACACGTTTCTCTTGAAGCACTTGTGGCATCCGCCGTTCAGGCAGGCAAAGCTGAAAAAATCAACAGTAATTTTTCATAAAAACGTGTACTGGTTCTCAATAATGGGCACCTCAAAAAAACTGTTTTGACCGATAGGTGCAATAGATGCAAGGAAAGACCTCAGCGCAGACCGACGGAAAAACTATACTTCCGCCACGGCAACAGCATTTAAAAAAATATACAAGCGGCGAAGCCGCATATTGCGGTGTCAAGGGGTGCGGGTGTTCGGTGAACACCTCTGCGAAGCAGAAGCACCGACCGAGGCGACAGCCGAGAAAAAGCTCGCTCCCTTGCAGGGGGTGTACGAGGGGTGCGGGTGTCCGGTGGACACCTCTGCGAAGCAGAAGCACCGACCGAACCGACAGGTGAGACACAGAGTCCCCCTAAGAAGCAGTAAACCGAGCGAAGCAACGGTTTACG
>JAZUGG010000070.1:0-6089 GCA_045641105.1 Ruminococcus sp.
GGCATAGGCAGTGTCAGGATTTAGCCATGGTGTGCCATCAATCCCAAATGATGCAGCAAGCAGAACAGACGATACAGCAGCTGTCAGTTTTAGAATTTTGTTTCTCATTTTAATATACCCTCCTGTTAAATTTAACTAAAAACAGATGTAACAAATATATGTTAACTAAATAATACTGTTTTTTGACTAAATTATCAATAGGGTATTCTATCAAATTATTGTGTTTTTATTGCATACACAAATTCTAAGGCTATATAGATGCTTTATACATATAGGGCATCTATAAAAAACATTCTGAAAGACGGCTATGCAAAGCATATGCTGCGCCAATCCCTCTCGGAGGACGAAAGTACGCATTCAAGGTTTTCCCTTGCACCTACTGTACCTATCTGTTTTTTCTTGCTCAAAACGGGTTTTTAGAGATGCCCTAATTTGCAAAATCGTGCGTTGATGCCATAAAAATAGTAAAATGATATCCTAGTATAATAACTTTATATGCATGAATTGCTTGCTTTTCCTTTTTTTATCCACCTATTCCTGAAAATAACAGTTGACAAGTTGTTGCTTATTTGATAGTATTAATGTGAATTGTTAAGCTTATTTTGTTGATACTGTTGCTCCGCCAACTAAACCTTGCCGTCAATACTTGTTAAAAATCCAATTTCTCTGCGTCTTTCTCCTCAAAATACGTCAGTATTTCTTCGTCGTCATCCTTGATAAATTTGATTTTTAACTTCGCCTTTTGGCAATGTTTAGTTGGTGTTGCCTTAACATTTATTTTTTTATTTTATCTGAAAGGAAGCATTCACATGAAAAAACTTCTCCCTGCAGCAATGTCTGCTGTCATGGCGCTTACTGCAACAGCGCTGTGTGTACCGTTCAATGCGGCAGCCGACAACCCGATGATCCAGACGATCTTTTCGACTGATCCTGCGCCTATGGTGTATGACGACACTCTCTATGTCTACACAGGACGTGACAAGCCGAATTCCGACTTCTACTATATGCCTGACTGGCACTGCTATTCCACAACGGATATGCAGAACTGGACTGACCACGGCATGATTCTTTCGTGGGACAGCTTCACATGGGGCAAGGAGGACTCGGCATGGGCTTCACAGTGCATTGAAAGAAACGGAAAATTCTATTACTATGTTACTCTTGAAAACAAGTCAGGCGGCGGACGTGGAATCGGCGTTGCAGTCGCAGACAGCCCGACAGGCCCGTTCAAGGATGCTCTCGGCAAACCGCTCTGCGGCCCGAACTGGGACTATATCGATCCTACAGTTTTCATAGATGATGACGGTCAGGCATGGCTGATGTTCGGCAATCCGACCTGTTACTATGTCAAGCTGAACGAGGACATGGTATCCCTCAACGGTCAGATAAATCACTTTGAGATGAATTCATCCTCATTCGGTCCCGGAGGCGAAAAAGCTTCATCATACGGCGAAGGCCCGTGGTTCTATAAGCGCAATGACCTCTATTATCTTGTTTATGCGGCATTCTATAATGGTGACGGCTCGGAAAGCATAGGCTATTCAACAGCTCCGTCACCGACAGGTCCGTGGACTTACGGCGGACAGGTCATGAAGATGCACAACTGCTTTACAAATCACCCCGGCGTTATCGATTATAAGGGCAATTCATACTTCTTCTATCATGATGCAAGTCTGAAAAACGGCGGAAGTTTTGACCGAAGCGTATGTGTTGACCAGTTTGAATACAATTCAGACGGCTCTATTCCGACTATTTCGCCTACGAAAAACGGCCCGGACCAGCTTGAAAGTCTGAATCCGTTCAATAAGACTGAAGCCGAGACTATTTGTTTCAGTGAAGGCGTAGCTACCGAAAATTGCAGTAATGGCGGTCTTGATGTTGCAAATGTTGAAAAGGGCGACTATGTTAAAGTAAAGGGCGTTGATTTTGGTGACGGCGCTGATAAATTCACTGCAAGCGTTGCTTCCGATACTGAAGGCGGCACGATCGAACTTCACATTGACAGCAAGAGCGGCCCGATAATCGGTGCCTGCGAGGTTTCAAACACAGGCGGCTGGCAGACATGGGAAGAAGTTTCATGTGATGTTGCTGTCAGCGGCGAACATGACCTCTATTTCGTATTTAACGGCGGAAGCGGCTATCTGCTGAATATGGACTGGTGGCAGTTCAGCGGCGAAGGCAGTTCATCAACACCTGTTGTGACCGAACCTGATCCGGATGGATATATCGTTCACAATACATTTGCAAAGGGCACTGAAAGCTGGTCAGGACGTGGAGATGCTTCTGTATCAACAAGTTCAGTTAAATTCGGCGATAAAAAAGCACTTGCAGTAACAGGCAGAGGCGCTTCATGGAATGGTGCATCCGTCAAGCTGAACAGCAAGATTCAGGCAGGCGGCACATACAGTTTCAGCATCAATGCCATGACCGAACAGTGCAGTACAAGCGAGACATTCCATTTCACTCTACAGTATAACGATGCTGACGGTGAGGCACATTATGAAAAGATAGCAACTGTAAACGCCGCAAAGGGAAAATGGGTACAGCTTGCAAATACACAGTTTACAATACCGTCAAATGCGTCTGATCCGTACATCTATGTTGAAACGGAGTCGGGCACAAATGATTTCTATATCGCAGATGCTGTAATTGCTGAAAAAGGCACGGTTATCAGCGGTGCGGTCGGCGGTCAGCTTATTTTAGGCGACACAGGCTGTGACGGAGCTATTGATGCGGTCGATGCAGCTATTGCGAGAAATGGTCTGATAAACGGCTTTAAAGATGAGGTTCAGGAACTTGCGGCTGATGTTGACCGCAGCGGCAAATTCGAGGTAAATGATCTCGTTCTGATTCAGGAATTTGTCCTCGGAAAGATAAGTGAATTTCCTGACAATACTCCCGAACCCGTGATAATACCGAGCAATTTCAACTATAATTCGGCACTGTCATTCAAGGAAGCACCGGGCAATTATCTCAACAAGTGCTCACAGGCAGGCAAGGTCATCAACGAAACTTATACAGGCATCAATGGTCAGAATTCTCTCAATGTATATCTGCCGTATGGCTATGATCCGAGCAAAAAGTACAATATATTCTATCTCATGCACGGCGGCGGAGAAAACGAGAATACCATTTTCGGTACTGATGTTGAGCTTGACAATATTCTCGACAACATGATAATGAACGGCGATATCGAGCCTATGATAGTTGTTACGCCTACATTCAACAAGTGCGCCGCAGACAAGTTCTATGACGAATTCCGCAAGAGCGTAGTTCCGTTTGTTGAAGGCAAATATTCCACATATGCCGCCTCAACATCAGATGCAGACCTCAAGGCTTCTCGTATGCACCGTGCTTACGGCGGATTCTCTATGGGCGGACTTTCAACATGGTGCGTGGCTGACCATGATATGGACATCGTAGGCTATTTCATGCCGCTTTCGGGCAACAACTGGGAAGGCATGAACAGTCTGACAGGCGAGATAGATAAACTCGGACTGAAACAGAACGAATACTTCATTCTTGCCGCAACAGGCAGTGAGGATATTGCATATGAGAATATGCTTCCTGAAATGAATGACCTGAAAACACGTTCACAGTTCACTTATACATCCGATTTCTCAAAGGGCAACCTCTACTGGCTCGTTGCTCCTGGCAAGACACATTGGTGGGGATATGTAAGACATTATGTTTATGACGCTCTGCCGTACTTCTTCCACGAAAATCAATAAACAGACAGCACCGCACAAAAATTGTGCGGTGTTTTTTTAATAAAAACGGCGAAGCCGCATATTGCGGGGTCAAGGGAGCAGCTCGCTCCCTTGCAGGAGGTGTACGAGGGGGACAGAGTCCCCCTAAGAAGCAGTAAACCGAGCGAAGCAACGGTTTACGGATTGTCCGCAGTCATCCCCCTCGGCTTGACCGACGAAAAAGCTTTAATCTATAAAAGTAAATGCTGTTGCCATGTTGTCTTAAGGCAACAATATTGACATTTCAATTTTTTTGTGATATAATACAAGAAACAGGTAGAGTAATTGCCGCTTATGCATATTTTATACATATATTTATATTTCTATACTGTAACACATTTATCGATATTTTTTTCACAATATGTGCGGTAAATTCAAGTGAATCAATTCAGGATTTTACAGGTGACAAAATCGTATGAAAAAATGAAAACAGGAGATGTGCTATGGAAAAGACATTTAAATTCCGTATTGTGAGAGTATGCTCATTCCTTATGAATCTGCTCATAGGAGCTATCGCAGTTATAGCGGCAGTAGTGGGATATGCCTTTATCTTTGAATCTGATAATTCAGACCATGATACAAGAATGGGAGTATTTTTGTGGTTTCTTGGAATACTTGCGGTATTTTTCCCGAACATTTCCTTTTCTATTGTATGGGAATTCCAAAAAAAGGAGATCATGATTTTTGAAATTCTGCCAATGCTCATCGGAGGAGCGGCGTATTATTTATTACATAGAACATTTATTTGAAAAAACACCGTACAGAGCTTTTTGGCGGCTCTGTACGGTGTATTTTTTATTGTTTTTTAAGGAACGAATGGTATGCGTTGTCAATAAAAGGGGCGATTTTTCCGTAGTCCTCATCGCCGCTGATAAAGCTGTAGCATGGTCTGTCCGGGCTTGTGAGGCAGTATGTATAGTCATGAAAATAGCAGTCATAGTATTCATTCACGAAATCAAGAATATTTTCGGAAACATCCACGTCCCAGAATTTTCCGTCACACCAGCCAAGCAGATATTCAGCACCTGATATTTCGCCGTTTCTGACACGTTCAGCGCCTTCTTCGTCAGTATCCTCGCCTTCAAAGCCGTTGTCGAATATCCATCTCAGAAAAAGTCCGATATGATTTGCTGCAAGAAGGTAAATTTCGTTTGTCTGTTCGTCTGTAAGATCGCCTGAGATGCTATGTTTCTTTATATACAGGTCATATGCATTGTCCCAGTGCCAGTCTGCTCTGTCTATAGCCATAATCAAGTTCCTTTTCGGCTTATCCGATAAGCATTTTGTGAAGGATTCCTTTTTCGGCGTGACGTCTGTTTTCAGCCTGACGCAGAATGAAATCGATGTTGTTTTCGACTATTTCCCGTGATATCTCATAGCCTGCATGGATAGGCATATCATGCATAACGATAGCCTGTGAGCTTCTGAGAAGTTCGGCGTTTATCTGGAAAGGCATCATTTTTTCAATGCGGTCAGCCTTTATTTTGGCATATTCAGGCGCATTGAAAAATTCCATATCTATCCAGCTGTCTGTATAGAGGACATTCATGCCGTTGACGAGTTTCTTGAATTCCTCATACGGCATTTTGGGATCAAGTTCAAAATAGTTTCCTGTAGCTTTAGCCTTTGTAATGAGTTCCATATCAATTGAAGGCTCATTGACAATAGGTGTCATGGCATAAAGCTGACCGCCGAGCAAAGGCAGAATTTCCGCAAGGGAATTGAGCACGTTGTTCTTTATACCTATATACATCATTTTGACATTATATCTTCCGAAAATTTCCTTTATTGTAAGCATATCAGCGAGAGCCTGTGACGGGTGATACATATTGCAGCAGCCGTTTATTATCGGTACTTCCGAGAATGTCGTCATTTCTACGAGAGTTCTGTTTTCTTTCAGACGAGCCATTATGAGGTCAACGTTTCTTCCGACGTATCTTACTTCATCACGTACCTCACCGACGCAGAAATTGCTGTCACGCCATGCCTGATTGAAGTATGTACCGCCGAGTTCTTCCATGCCGAGACCGAATGAAAGGGCAGTTCGTGTGGATGTTTTCTCAAAAAGCATATACATTTTTTTGCCTTTGAGACAATCGGCATAGTCTGCCGGATATTTCTTGATATCTGCGGCACGGTCGAGGATATCGAGCAGATACTCGCTGTCCATGTCTTTGAAGTTGATCATATGTTTCATAATAAAGTCTCCTTTTCAATGAATTTTTCGGGCAATGCTGTTTATGAAGGAAAAGAATATTATAACGCATTAAATGTGATTTGTCAATAGCTTTTTTACATTATATCACGGCAACAGCATTTAAAAAAATATACAAGCGGCGA